>DAISKM010000286.1:0-5293 GCA_036820945.1 Pseudolabrys sp. | reverse complement strand
GAACGCGCGAGCTACATCACCGGCGTATCGATGAACCTTGACGGCGGCCGGCTGAAAGGCCTCTGGTGAACTATCCCAGCTTGCGCAGGAGCTTCACAATCTGGCGCTGCTCTTCCGCGGTCAGCGGCGCAAGGGTCGTTGCGGTGATATCGCCGGCGACGTGAGTGGCCTCTTCTGTCACCTGCCTTCCGCGCTCGGTCAGAGCGACAGCCCGGCGCCGCCGATCGTTAGGATCGTTAAGCGCGGTGACAAAGCCGCGCATGTGCAACCGATCGACCACGCCCTTGATGGTAGCGGCATCAAGGTAGATCAAACGGCCCAGATGGTTTTGCGAACAGGGACCCACTTCGTAAAGCTTGGCCAACGCGGCAAACTGGGTCTGGGTCAGCTCCGCGACCATACGCGACGCGAAAATCGAGGTATGACGCTGCATAGCGACGCGCATCAGGAAGCCCGCCTGGTCATCGAGCACGTATCCTCCTTGCACTGATGAATCAGCTGGAGCTGCGACGACTTTCAATTTTTGCCGCAATGTTTTCATGCTTGCATTCCATCCCGAGCATTCATTCTACACCGTAAGATAGGTCCTTTGCACCTCGACATTGCTGTCGAGCTCCGCGACCGAGCCATGCCAATGAATCTGACCTTTTTCCAGCACGTACACGCGATCGGACACCAATCGCGCGAAATGGATATTCTGCTCTGACAGCAAAATCGACAGACCCTGTTTCTTCAATGCGAGAATTGTGTGGGCCATCTGCTCGACGATCAAGGGCGCTACGCCTTCCGAGGGCTCGTCAAGCAGCACAAGCAGAGGATTGCCCATAAGTGTGCGCGCTACGGTAAGCATCTGCTGCTCGCCTCCGCTCATCCGTCCCCCAAGGCGATCCGGCATTTCAGCGAGATTGGGAAACAGCTTGAACAGTTGCTCCGGTGTCCACGAGGGAGCGGGTGCGCCATCGGCAAAGTGACGCGGGGGCTGGCGACCAACGTCGAGATTTTCCATCACAGTCAGATCGACGAATATGCGGCGGTCTTCCGGGGTAAAGCCCAGTCCGCGGCGCGCAATTTCGAACGGTTTTTTCCGCGAGATATCCTCGCCGCTGAATCGCACCGTGCCGGCGCGTAGGGCCACCAGGCCCATGATCGCTTTCATCGTCGTGGACTTGCCGGCACCGTTGCGTCCCATAAGCGCGACCACTTCGCCGCGACCCACCTCGAAGCTCAGGTCATACAGGATGCGAGCAGCGCCGTACCAGGCGCTCAAGCGTTCAACCGCAAGCATCGTGTCGCTCACTGCACCGCCCCGGCGAAAGTCTTGCCCGTGCCGAAATAAACGTCGCGCACCTGCGCATTATCGCGGATCGAGGCTGCATCACCATCGGCTATCAGACGCCCCCTGGCCAGCACGATGATGCGGTCCGCAAAAGCGAACACCACGTCCATGGAATGCTCGGTAAACAGAACCGAAATATTGCGCTCGACGACCAGCCGCTTGACGAGCGCAATCAATTCATTGCGCTCACGTGGCGCCATTCCTGCGGTCGGTTCGTCCATCAACAAGAGGCGCGGCTCATTGGCGAGAGCAATTGCGAGCTCGACGCGCTTGATGTCGCCATAGGCAAGCTCCCGGCTTGGCCGGTCGGCGGCCTCACGCATGCCGACCTGCGCCAGCAGATCGAGCGCGCGATCATGATGCAGGTCCGCAGCCGGACGCCAAAGCTCGTATGTCTCTCGCGCGTGCGAAATCAGCGCCATCTGCACATTTTCGCTGACCGTCATCGAGCCAAACGTTGCGGCCACCTGGAAGGTGCGTCCTACACCGAGCCGCCAGATATCGCGCGGTTCGAGCCCGGCTATATCCCTTCCCTCAAAGAGAATTTTTCCCGAGTCGGGCTTGAGCTGCCCGTTGATCATATTGAAACAGGTCGACTTTCCGGCGCCATTGGGCCCGATCATGGCAAGGAATTCACCTTGCGCGATATCGAAGCTGACATCGTTGACGGCGCGCACGCCGCCGAATGCCTTCGACAATGAGCGAACCTCAAGGACGTTCATGATCTGGCCCCTGCCCTGCGCCAGATCGATGAAAAGGCGCCGACTATTCCCTGTGGGAATGCCAGCACCAGCAGCAGGATGATCAGCCCAAGGAGCGCCCGCCAATATTCGGTTTGCCGCATAACCGTATCTTGCAGGGTGGCAAATACCGATGCGCCGACGATGGGGCCGGTAAGAGTCTGGATGCCGCCGAGCAGCACCATTACCAGTCCATCGATCGAGCGTCCGACGTGAATCGTCTCGGGTGAAATGGAGCCTTTTGCAAAAGCAAACAATCCGCCAGCAACGCCGCAAACCCCGCCTGCAATGGCGAAGCCGAGCCAGTGTACGCGCTTCACATCGATGCCTATGGCTTCTGCACGCAGCACTGAATCACGTCCGGCGCGCATGCCGTAGCCGAAGGGTGCGAAGAGGAAGCGCCGCAGCAGCAGGACCCCGATCACTGCCAACGTCAGTGTGAGCAGAAAATAAACCCACGACTTGTCAAACGGTGGCGGCGGCCAGACGCCGACGACGCCATTCGAGCCGCCGGTCAGCGCCTCCCACTGGAACACTAAAGCCCAGACGATTTGAGCAAAGGCGAGCGTGAGCATTGCAAGGTAGACGCCGGACAGCCGGACGGCGAACCAGCCGAACAGCAGCGCGCCTGCAAGAGCGACGAGCGGGGCGGCGGCGAGTGCAAGACCCATCGGCATCGCCACCCATTTCACCAGCAGCGCCGCACCATAGGCGCCGAGGCCAAAGTAGGCGGCGTGGCCGAACGAATGCATGCCGCCAGGTCCCATGATGAAATGCAGCGAGGTCGCGAAAATCACCGCGATCAGGACGTCGATGCCGAGAATGAGCAGATAAGGCGAATTGCGCGCGATCAGCGGCAGACACAGGAGCACCAGCAGGGTCGCGGCGCCAAGCATTTTTAGTGCTGGCGTGGCCGGTCGGATCGGGTCTTCCGGCTCCGCGATCGAGCGAACCTGCGCTTGCTGCCGTCCCATCAGACCGTACGGACGCACGATGAGCACAACCGCCATCACCAAAAATTCGGCAACGAGCGTCAGTTTCGAGAAATTGACCGTGAAAAGCCCGAAATCGACAACGCCAATGCCTATGCAGAGCGCTTTCACTTCGGCGATGATGACGGCGGCGAGATAGGCGCCGGTAATGGACCCCATCCCGCCAACAACCACCACCACAAACGCATCGCCGATTGCCACCAGATCGGTGGCAAGATTGGCGGGCTCGCGCGCCAGCTGCAATGCGCCCCCCAAGCCAGCCAAAGCGGCGCCGAGGGCAAACACCGAGGTGAATAGCACGGCCTGATTGACGCCCAGTGCGCTCACCATTTCCCGATCCTGCGTGGCGGCCCGCACCAGGCGGCCGAAGCGGGTGCGAGCGAGCGCGAAGTGCAGCACGAGCAACACAGCGGGACCGGCCACGATCAGGAACAGGTCGTAAGTCGGCAAATGACGTCCGAGTATCTCAATCGATCCGCGCAACCCCGGCGCGCGTGGTCCGAGCAGATCCTCCGGGCCCCACAGCCAAAGCGTGGCGTCATTGATCACGAGAACCAGCGCGAACGTGGCGAGCAGCTGGAAGAGTTCGGGCGCGCGGTACACGCGCCGAAGCAGGAGGATTTCGATCAACGCCCCGATTGCACCGATGATGAAAGCGGTTGCGACAATTCCGCCCCAGAAGCCGATGACGCCCCCGACATGTGTTGCAAAGGAATAGGCGACATAGGTCCCGAGCATATAAAGGGACCCATGCGCGATGTTGATGATGCGGGAAACTCCGAAGATCAGCGACAGCCCAACGGCGATAAAAAACAGGCCCGACGCAGTTGAAAGGCCGTTGAGCGCCTGAAACAGGAGTCCGCTGAAACTCATTTTACCTCATCCCGCATGCGGAGAAAATTCCGAGCGGGAGCAGGAAGTCGGGCGAGGAATCGAGGCAGATTGTCATCGTCAAACCCCCCTCGCCCGGCTCGCCGCTTACGCGGCTCGCCACCCTCTCCCCACATGCGGGGAGAGGAAGAGTGCGCCTGATTGCCTCGTCACGATCAATTCGATTCGGTCGGCCGCAGCTTCAGGACCTCGGCATCAGACGGCAGCACCGTGGCGCCATCGACGTACTGAAAGTCCGTCATTGTACCCTTGCCGCCTTCCAGCGCGATTTTGCCGACATAGGCGCCCATGGTCGCCTGGTGATCGCTCGCCCGATAATGGAATGGACCGAATGGGCTATCGAGCTGGAGACCCTTGAAGGCCTCCACCAGCTTCTCGGTATCCGTGGACTTTGCCTTGGCGATGCCAGCCGCGAGCGATGTCATCGTCACGTAGCCGACGACCGACCCGAGACGCGGATAGTCGTTGTATTTTTTCTTGTAGGCATCGACAAAGGCCTGATGTTCCTTGGTCTTGATCTTGTCCCAGGGATAGCCGGTGACGACCCAGCCGACCGGCGCTTCGTCCTTGAGTGGGTCCAGATACTCCGGCTCGCCCGAGAGCAGGCTCACCACCGTGCGATTCTTGAATACGCCGCGGGTATTGCCTTCGCGCACGAATTTGGCGAGATCGCCGCCGAACAGCACGTTGAAGATTGCGTCCGGTTTTGCGTCGTCGATCGCCTGCGCCACCGCGCCGGCATCGATTTTCCCGAGTGGCGGCGCCTGCTCGGTCACGAACTCGACATCGGGTTGCGCCTTCTTCAAGAGCGCCTTGAAGTTTTCGGCTGCCGACTGGCCATATTCGAAATTGGGATAGACCAGTGCCCAGCGTTTCTTCTTTGCCGCGGTCGCCGCCGGCATCAGCATGTTGACCTGCATGTAGGTCGTTGGGCGCAGGCGGAACGTGTATTTGTTTCCGTTCTGCCAGGTGATCTTGTCGGTGAGCGGCTCGGCGGCGAGAAAGAAGACCTTCTTCTGGCCGGCGAAATTGGTCACCGCTAGCCCGATATGTGAAAGAAAGGTGCCGGCGATCAGCGCAACGCCTTCGCGCGTGACCAGCTCTTCGGCCACCCGCACCGCCTCGCCCGGATTGGCGCCGTCGTCGCGCGAGATCACCTCAAGCTTTTTGCCGAGGACGCCGCCTTTGGCGTTGATCTCTTCGATCGCCATTTCCCACCCTTTCTTGTACGGGTCGAGGAAGGCAGGCTGCGCCTTGTAGCTGTTGAGCTCGCCGATCTTGATTGTGTCCTGCGCCGTCGCCGGCGAAACGAGCCCAGCCGCGAAGAGACCGGC
>DAISKM010000285.1:0-5304 GCA_036820945.1 Pseudolabrys sp. | reverse complement strand
CGCATATCGGGATTGCCGCCGAGCTGAATGTCAGTGCCCCGGCCCGCCATATTAGTCGCGATCGTGATCGCGCCCGGTACGCCGGCCTGTGCGACGATGTAGGCCTCCTGCTCGTGGTAACGAGCATTGAGAATGGCGAATACTTTTTTCTTCGACGCGCCTTCGTCTCCCGAATACAGCGCCGCGAAGGCATTGGGATCGGAAAAGTCGTGCTGTTCCCAGCCCTTCTGGCGCAGCATCTCGGCAAGCTGTTCTGATTTCTCAATCGAGGTGGTACCGACAAGAACCGGCTGGCCCCGGGTCTTGCAATCCTCGATGAGAGTAAGAATTGCCCGATATTTCTCTGTGGCCGTGCGATAGACCTCGTCGTCGTCGTCAAGACGAATAAGCGGCATGTTGGTCGGCACTTCGAGGACTTCGAGCCCATAGATATCCATGAACTCTTCGGCTTCCGTCATGGCCGTGCCGGTCATGCCGGCAAGCTTCTCGTACATACGGAAGTAATTCTGGAACGTGATTGAGGCGAGCGTCTGGTTCTCGGGTTGGATGGGCTGGTGTTCTTTCGCTTCCAGGGCCTGATGCAAACCTTCCGAATATCTTCGGCCAGGCATCATGCGGCCGGTGAATTCGTCAATGATCACCACTTCGCCGTTGCGAACGATATAGTCTTTGTCGCGCTGGAAGAGCTTGTGCGCACGAAGTGCCTGGTTGACGTGGTGAACGACGGAAACGTTTTCGATGTCGTAAAGGGACTCTCCCTTGAGTTGGTCGGCGTCCCGCAGGCGCTGCTCGAGCTTCTCCATGCCCGCTTCTGTCAGGGTAACGGTTCTCTGTTTTTCGTCGACTTCATAGTCCGCCTTGTCGAGCTGCGGAATGTAGCTGTCGATCGTGTTGTAGAATTCGGAGCGGTCGTCGAGCGGACCCGAAATGATCAGCGGCGTCCGTGCTTCGTCGATCAGAATTGAGTCGACTTCGTCGACGATCGCGTAAATGTGCCCGCGCTGGACCATATCCTCCAGCCGGTACTTCATGTTGTCGCGCAGATAATCGAAGCCGAGTTCGTTGTTCGTGCCGTAGGTAATGTCGCAATCGTAAGCTTTCTTGCGCTGCTCATCATCCAGACCATGGACGATGACCCCGACGGAAAGCCCGAGGAAGTTGTAAATCTGCCCCATCCATTCGGCGTCGCGCCTGGCCAGATAATCGTTGACCGTGACCACATGAACGCCACGGCCGGCGATCGCATTGAGATAGACCGGGAGAGTTGCGACCAGTGTTTTGCCTTCACCGGTCTTCATTTCCGATATCTTGCCTTCGTGCAGGATCATGCCGCCGATGAGCTGGACGTCGAAATGACGTTGGCCCAGCGTGCGCTTCGACGCTTCGCGGACGGTCGCGAAGGCAGGAACCAGAATGTCATCGAGCGAGACGCCTTCCGCGACCTGCTTCTTGAACTCGTCGGTCCGGGCTTTCAGCGCATCGTCAGAAAGGCTTTCCAGTTCCTTTTCGAGCGCGTTGATCTCGCGGACCCGGGGCAGATAGCTGCGGATACGCCGCTCATTGGCGGATCCAAACAGCTTGCGGGCAACGGCGCTGATCATGCGGGGGGAGCTCCTAACTTGGCCGGATTCTTTCTTATATCATGCCGCCACGGCCGGATTTGCCTCCGGCGTTCCGGAATGCGGCACTTTTCGGGCAAATTCGACACGAAACGCGTCGGCAAATACCAAATAGCCAACGCCGAGCGAGAGATATGAGGGGGTCGGATTGTTGTCAATCGCGGACTTGCCGAGAATTGGCCGGTTTTTGGTCACGCGGACGTTAGCTCTGCCGTACCGGTCGGCCATTGCAATGCCATGGTTGTTGGGCGAATAGTCGCGCGTGCCGGCTGCCCGACCGGGCGGTATCCTTCATTCAAGGACAATGTCATGACGATTTCCTTTCTTGCGGGCTTTCCGGTCCGACTACGCCCGGCCGCTTTCATTGCCGCCGCGCTGGTTCTCATTTCGGGCGCCTGGGTTTATGCGCAAGACAAAGACCCTGTTGTCGCCAAAGTTAACGGCGTCGAGATCCGCCAGAGCGATCTTGGCCTCGCGGAGGATGAGGCAGGCCAGATTCCCCCGATGTCGCCGGAGGCCAAGCAGGATTATCTGGTTCAGTTTGTGGCCGATATGATTCTTGTATCGAAGGCCGCACAGGACAAGAAGTTCGGTGAAACGGCCGACTTCAAGCGCAAGCTTGAGTTCGCCCGCAAGAAGCTCCTCATGGAAGGATTGCTCCAATCAGTCGGCAAGGAAGCGCTCACCGACGATGCGATGCACAAGATCTACGACGAGGCCATCAAGCAGATTGGCGAAGAGAAAGAAGTCCATGCCCGGCACATTCTCTTCCGGACACCTGCCGGCGACGAGAAAGCAAGCAAGGAGGCCGAGGATAAGGTCAAGGCAGTCATCGCCCGCCTGAAGAAGGGCGAAGACTTTGCCAAGGTGGCAGGCGAGGTTACCGAAGATCCCTCCGGGAAAGCCAATGGCGGCGACCTCGGATATTTCAGCAAGGATCAAATGGTGCCCGAATTTGCCGAAACTGCGTTCAAACTGGAATCCGGCCAGATTTCGGACCCCGTCAAAACTCAGTTCGGCTGGCATGTGATCAAGGTTGAGGACAAGCGGACAAAACAGGCCCCGAAATTCGAGGATGTAAAGCCGCAGATTGAAAATTTCGTGGTTCGCAAGGCGCAGGCAGATCTGGTCACCAAGCTGCGCGCAGACGCAAAAATCGAGCGCATGGACAAGCCGGCAAAGGCCGAAGAAAAGCCTGCCGCGGCTCCCCCGGCGAAGAAATAGCGCACAGCGTCATGCCCGCGCTTGTCGCGGGCATCCGCGTCTTCTAAGTATCGCAACCCATTTAGACGTGGAATGGCCGGGACAAGCCCGGCCATGACAGTATGTCCAGCGTAGTCTCGCCTCTCGCGCCCGCCAACGTCCCCGATATGCCGCCAATTGCGGGCGTAAAGCTCGCAACCGCCGCAGCCGGAATTCGCTATGCGGATCGCACGGACGTCCTGCTTGCCCTGTTCGAGCCTGGCACGACCGCGGCTGGCGTGTTCACCCGATCAAAATGTCCGTCCGCGCCGGTCGAATGGTGCCGGGCTCACCTGAAAACCGGGAAGGCACGGGCGCTGGTTGTCAATTCCGGCAACGCCAACGCCTTCACGGGAAAAAATGGACGCGACGCGTGCCGGTTTACCGCGCAGCTGGCCGCGCGCGCGATCGGCTGCAAGCCTGCCGATGTGTTTCTGGCTTCGACGGGCGTAATCGGCGAGCCGCTTAACGCGCAAGCCTTTGACGGCGTGATGGAAGGAATGGTTGCGAACGCGCAGGCGAACGAGTTCCAGCCGGCCGCGCGCGCGATCATGACGACCGACACCTTCCCGAAAGTGGCAACCGCGGAAGCCAAGATCGGCAGAGCAAAAGTGACGATCAACGGCATTGCGAAAGGCGCCGGTATGATTGCGCCCGATATGGCAACAATGCTCTCGTTTATTTTCACCGATGCGCCCCTCCCCGCAGCCGCCCTGCAATCTCTGCTGAAAGATAGCGTCACCGATACATTCAATGCCGTGACAATCGATGGCGACACCTCGACGTCCGACACGCTTATGATGTTCGCCACGGGCAAGGCGGATGCGCCGCGAATAGCGCGCGCCGCCGATCCACGGTTGAAGGATTTCAGGAGGGCGTTGCACGGCGTGATGGGCAGTCTTTCAGAACAGATCGCGCGCGACGGCGAAGGCGCGCGCAAGCTGGTCGAAATCATCGTAGAAGGCGCCGCATCGAAAGCCTCCGCACGTCGGATCGCCATGTCGATTGCCAATTCGCCGCTTGTGAAGACCGCGATCGCGGGCGAGGACGCCAATTGGGGGCGTGTCGTCATGGCGGTGGGAAAGGCGGGCGAGCCCGCAAATCGCGACAAGCTGTCAATCTGGTTCGGAGGCATTCGTGTCGCGCACAAAGGCGCCCGCGATCCTGGCTATGACGAGGCAAGCGTCAGCGCGGCGATGAAAAAGCCGGAGATCAGCCTGAAAGTAGCGCTGGGTCTCGGCAAGGGTCGCGACCGGGTACTGACTTGCGATCTGACCAAGGAATACGTTGCCATCAACGGCGACTATCGGTCGTAGCGACCGTGTCCACCCAGATCGTCCTCGTTGCCGCCTGCGCTCTGGTCGACGCGGACGGCCGCGTGTTGATCGCCCAGCGGCCCAAAGGCAAGCCCATGTCGGGGCTGTGGGAATTTCCGGGCGGCAAAGTTGAGAATGGCGAGCGGCCGGAGGACACGCTGATACGCGAGCTGAAAGAGGAGCTGGCAATAACCGTCAGCGATGTCTGTCTCGCTCCGCTTGCTTTCGCCAGCCACAGTTACCCTGATTTCCATCTCCTGATGCCCCTGTATGTGTGCCGCCGCTGGGAAGGGACGGTCGTCGCGACGGAAGGTCAGCAACTCGCCTGGGTAAAGCCGAACCGGCTGCGCGACTACGAAATGCCGCCGGCGGACATTCCGCTCATTTCTCACCTGATGACGCTGCTCTAGCCCGAGCGTCCCGCTTTTTCCCCGGCCGATATTTCCTTGGTGTTCAGGGCATCGGAAAGTCGCCGCGCGGCGCTACCGGGCCTGAGCGGCTTCTGCTGATTCTCATGCGGTACCCAACCCGATAGCCAAATAATTTCGAAGCTCGCGCGCACGCGACCGTCGGGGTCGGCAAAACGCTCGGCATAGAGCTGTGCCATGCGTTCGACTGTCGCCCTTTTGAGCGGCTTACGCCGGCGCTCGATCAATACATTGGTCGCGCCCATATGGCGCAGGTCGCGCACCAGCCCGAACACCGAATCGTACCGCACAATCAATCGCTCGCTGTCGACCACGGGCAGCGCGAACCCTGCACGCTGCAATAATGCGCCAAGTTGGCGCACATCCGTAAACGGGGCAACGCGCGGCGACACTCCACCTTCCATTTCGGTCTCGGCGGCAGCAAACGCTTCGCGCAACTCAGTCAGGCTATCGCCTCCAATCAGCGCCGCAAGCATCAGACCGTCTGGTTTCAAAGCGCGACGAATCTGTATCAACGTCCCGGGCAAATCGTTGACAAATTGCAGGGACAGTGCCGACACCACCAGATCAAGCGATTGATCGGCGAACGGCAGCGCTTCCTCATCAGCGGCCACACGCCAGTATGAGCTGTCGCGATCAGGAGCATCGGCAGCGGCGACGATCGCGCCAATCTTGCCGCTCGCGGCGAGCGGAAAGATT
>DAISKM010000284.1:0-5305 GCA_036820945.1 Pseudolabrys sp. | reverse complement strand
CAATTGTATCGGTGGTGCCGCCGGCCGGAGCACCGACCAACAGCTTCAGCGGATGCGTTGGAAACTCATCGGCTCGCGCTGCATGCGGCGTCAGCAGCAAAAGAATTGCCAACGCAGGGGACAGATTGAACTTGTCAGCCAATTTCACGTGCTGCGGCCTTTCTTCGTGTTCATCGGCATGGACTCATATTGTTTGCCGAGGCTGATCATCTCCGGCGTTCCGATGACCTGATTGAGAGCCGTGAAATCGTACATGCGGTCCAGAAACGGTTCAGAGGTGCCATGCGTTGCCAGCGAGGCGTAAAAATCCTTCGCAGTAAGCGCCAATGCCCGAACGATTCCGCCCGGAAAAATGACCAGCGAGAAGCCCATCGCTTCCAGATCTGACGCCGCGAGCGGAGGTGTCTTGCCCCCTTCCACCATGTTCGCCAGCAGAGGCACGTCTTTGATCGCGATCGGCACGCGTTGTAATTCCGCTCGCGTTTTCGGTGCTTCAACGAAGAGAATATCGGCACCCGCGTCACGGTAGCTGAGGGCACGCGCGATGGCGCGCTCGAAACCTTCAACGGCCACCGCGTCGGTCCGCGCGACCACAAGTGTTTCGCGTAACTGCCGCGCATCGGTCGCCGCTTTGATCTTGCCGACCATTTCCTCTGCAGGGATCAGTGTTTTGTTATCGAGATGCCCGCATCGCTTGGGGAATGCCTGATCCTCAAGCTGGATCGCATTCGCGCCTGCACGCTCGAATAGTCGGATGGTCCGGCTGACGTTGAGCGCGTTTCCATAGCCGGTATCCGCGTCGACGACGAGATGGGCGCTGACGCGATCGCGGATCGTACCGATGGTATCGGCCACCTCGCTCATTGAGACGAGCCCGATATCGGGGCGGCCGAGACGCGTATAGGCGATCGCCGCCCCGGACACATAAAGCGTGGAAAAGCCCGCCTGCTCCGCGATATGCGCAGTCAGCGCATCGAAAATGCCCGGCGCAATCACGATGGGTTTGCGCGTCAGCCGCGTGCGAAGATTTACCGCATCAGTCATGGTCAAAGTCCGAGATAGGCGCGTTTGAGATCGGGGTTGTCGCGAAGCTGATCTGATGTGCCATCGAGCACCACGCTGCCGTTTTCAAGGATATAGGCGCGGTGGGCGACTTCAAGACTTTGCACAACGTTCTGCTCCACCAGCAAAAGAGCAATTCCTTCGCGATTGATGCGCTGGATCAGGACGAAAAGCTCCTCGACCAACAGCGGCGAAAGACCCAGGGACGGCTCGTCAAGGATGAGCAGGACCGGCTCGGCCATGAGCCCGCGTCCGATCGCCAGCATTTGTTGCTCGCCACCCGAAAGACTGCCGGCGCGTTGTGATTGTCGCTGGGCAAGGCGCGGGAAAATGCCGAAAACGCGCTCGCGATTCTGACGCCGCCGGCCGGATCCTCGCCGGTAGCTTCCAAGATCGAGGTTGTCTTTCACGCTCAGATTGGGAAACACACAGCGCCCCTCCGGCACATGAATGAGCCCACGCGAGACGATGCTCGCCGGCTTCTCCTGCTCGATCATATGACCAGCGAAGTGGATTGAGCCTTTTCTCGAGCGCAGCACGCCGGATATCGCCCGGTTAAGCGTCGATTTCCCGGCACCATTGGACCCGAGCACGGCAACGATTTCGCCCGCGTCAACCGCAATGTCGACACCGCGCAGCACCTCGGTTTCGCCGTAACCGGCATGCAGGTCGCGGACGGCGAGCAAGGGGCTAGCGTGCATTCGATGCTCCCAGCTTCGCCGCGGCACCGTGGCCAAGATAGGCCTCGACAACGACGGGGTTTGCAACCACCTGCGCCGGTGGGCCCTGCGCGATAATGCGACCTTCGGCCAGCACGAACACATGCTCGGCGAGACTCATCACTGCCTGCATCACGTGTTCGATCATCAAGATCGTGATGCCACGACGGCACAGATCACGGATCACCGGAATCATGTTTCTGATTTCCGATGGATTGAGCCCCGCCAGGACTTCGTCCAGCAACAGCACTTTCGGATCGGTCGCAAGCGCGCGCGCGAGTTCAAGTCGTTTGCGGCCGGCAACCGTCAACGTGTCGGCTGGTCGCGCAAGGATTTCGCCAAGGCCCACATCGTGACCAATCTGGTCAGCGGCAGCGAGGGCGGCGTTCCGGCTGCGATGGCGAAGGTGAGCTCCGACCAAAATATTCTCGCGCACCGAAAGGCCGACAAAGGGCTGAACGATCTGGAAGGTCCGCGCGATGCCGCGCTGCGCGAGGCGATGCGGGGGCTCGCCCGTAACATTTTCGCCCGCGTAGTGAATCGTACCTTCGGCGGCCCTTACAAACCCTGAGATGATCGAAAAGAGCGTCGTCTTGCCAGCACCATTAGGGCCGATCAGCGCGGTAATCCGGCCTTCCAGAGCGGCAAGAGACGCCCCATTGACGGCCAGCAGGCCGCCGAAGCGACAGGTGACACGATCAACCACCAGTAAAGGCTCAGCCATGCCGCGCCTCCCGGGTGGAGGACGTGGTCGGTGCGCTATGGCGCGTCAACAGCCTGCGTGCATGCGCGAGTCCACCGATCAGTCCACGCGGTGCAAACCAGATGACCAGCACGAGTACGGCGCCATAGATAATAAGGTCGAGGCCGGGCGCATCGCCTGCCACGAGCTTTGCAGCCTCGCCGAGTGACTTGACGATCAAGGCGCCGAGCAGCGGCCCAAACACGGTTCCGACACCGCCGATGATCGGGGTCAGGAGTGCCTGAACCGAAATCCACGTGCCATAGGCAATGCCTGAATCCACAAAGAGAAAATATTGCGCGTAGAAGCATCCAGCGGCGGCGGTGATGGCGGCCGAAATAACCATCGCCACCAGCTTGACCTTGTTTGCATCAACGCCAAGCGCCTTTGCCGCATCCTCGTTCTCGCGTACCGCGACAAGCCAAACGCCAAAACGCGAGCGCTCGATCAGTTGTGCCGTCACCAGAGATACGCCGACAAGCGCCAGGATGATCCAATAGAACGCCGCGCGGCTTTGAAACTGCAACGTCCGGATTCCGAGATCGAGCTTGATCAACGTGCCAACGCCGGCGCCTGTAATGGGTGCGACGCTCGCGATAATGCGCAGCACCTCCGCGAACGCGAGGGTCACCAGCGCAAAGTAAGACCCACGCAGGCCCGAGCGAAAGGTCAGCGCGCCGAGCAAGCCGCCGAGCGCGGCTGCAGCTGCAATGCCGGCAGCAAACCCAACCCATGCGTTGATTCCATACCGCATTTGCAGGATCGCAGTGACATAGGCGCCGGTGCCGAAGAAGGCCGCGTGGCCGAAGGAATATTGCCCACCGTAGCCGCCAAGAATGTTCCATCCCTGCCCCGCCAGCGCGATCATCAGGGCGACAACGAGAAAATTGAGCGTGACATTGGAATGCACGACGAATGGCACCGCAGCCAAAACTGCCAGCACAAGTGCGATCGGAATCAGCGATTTCATGCGCGAGCCCCGAACAAGCCGCTCGGCCGAACCAGCAGCACCATAATAAAGATGAGAAAAATGCCGATTTGCCCGAGCGATTCCCCAAGGAACAGCCCGGATAGGCTTTCAACAACTCCGACAAGGAGCGCCCCGATAAGCGCGCCAGGCACAGACCCCATGCCGCCGAGCACGACGATCGTGAAAGCAACCAGCACGAACGCGTCGCCCACATGCGGATTGACATAATAGGTCGGAATCAGCAGGCAGGCTGCGACCGCAACGCACGCGGTGCCCAGACCAAAAGTGACGGCGTAGACATGCCCTACGTCAATCCCGGCAAGTTCGGCGCCAAGCTTCTCCTTCGCGACGGCGCGTATCGCCCGACCGATATCGGTAAAAGTCATGAGAAACCAGAGCGCAAGCGCGACTGCGAATGCAGCAACAAAACCGACCACGCGTGGGATAGCGAGGAAAGTCCATCCAACGTCAATCGTCTGGAATGCGTACGGTACATCGATGGTCCGCGTGTCGGCCCGGAACGAATAGAGAAGCGCGTTTTCAACGACGACAGCGATGCCGAGGGTCACCAGCAGCATGTTGCGGTCGTCGCCATGCGAAGCCGGACCGATGATGAATCGCTGCAAGGTATAGCCAACCACAAAGAACATCGGCGCAAGCAGAAACACGGCAACGTATGGATCAAGGCCAAGCAGCCGGAAGGAAAAAAAAGCGGCAAATAGTGCCGCGCTCAACAACGCGCCGTGTGCGAAATTGATGATGTGCAGCACGCCGTAGATCAGCGTGAGCCCCAGGGCAACGAGTGCATAGATTGCGCCGATCAGCAGTCCATTGAGGACCGCTGGAATCAGGATGGCGGACGAGAGCACGGGCGCAATGCTTTGAAAGTCACGGTTGGGAGCGGCGCGTTCGATGCGCCGCAACCTAACAGTTAAGCCGGTCGCGGGAAAACTGGTTTCGCGTTTGCGAACGTGGCGGGCAGTATGACCTTGATGTCGTTGTCGAGTACCTGCGTATTGACTGGCGCTGCGCCCTCGTTCTGACCATTGACGAACTTGGTCGGTCCGTAAGGCATCAGGTGGCCAGAAAAGGTCGAGCTTGCCAGCGCGTCAGTCAATTTCGCGCGATCCGCGGCGCCGGCACGCTCGAGCGCGTCAGCGACCAGATAGATGCAGCTGTAATTCATATAGACTTCATAGGTATAAAACTGGTCCTTCGCTTCGACCTTCTTCTTCAGGGCCAGCGCCTTGTCATTGCGCGGATCGAACCAGTGATTGCAGTCCATGATGTATCTGGCTGCTTCAGGGAATTCCTTGACGAACTTGTAGGACGAGGCGGCGCCGCCAAGCACCGAATAGATGCCTTTCGTTTTCACCTGTTGTTGCTGCATGGTCCGGGCAAGCAGGACATACTCATTATAGTAGTTGGCCGGGATGACGAGATCCGGGTTCTGCGCCTTGATCTTGAGCACGACGTTGTTGAAGTCGCGGGTTGGCGTCGGATGCGGGATCGTCTCGAGAATTTCGAAACCCTGCTGCGGGAGTTGCGCGTTGAGCAGTTTGGCGAGGCCGGAACCGAACAACGAGTCTTCGTGCACGATCATCACGGTCTTGGCGGGCTTGCCTGCCTGATCGTTGATGGCCGCGAGATTGGTCAGCGCGGTCTTGGAAATGACGCCAAAGCCCGGTCCAAACCGGAAGGTATTTTTCAGGCCTCGGGTGACAATTCCATCGGCAACGCCGACATCGACGACATAAGGCAACTCGTAGCGCGCCGCCGCCTGCGTGGTGGCGAGACAGATGTTGCTGGCAT
>DAISKM010000283.1:0-5310 GCA_036820945.1 Pseudolabrys sp. | reverse complement strand
CACCGGGGTGGTTATTGTCGGGGAGACGATTGGCGGAGGATCCACACAAGAGCAGTCAGCCGTCGGCAAAACCCTAAATTTGGCCGCTCGTCTACAGGCCTTGGCACAACCAAACTCGGTTGTCATCGCGGACGCGACGCGAAGACTGCTAGGTGGGGGATTTGTCTGCGAGCAACTCGGGGTCCACGAGCTCAAGGGATTTTCGGAGCCGGTATCAGCCTTCAAGGTCACGGGCGAGCGCGTCGTGGAAAGCCGCTTTGACGCTAGACGCGCCACAAAGCTTACACACTTCGTCGGTCGTCAGCGTGAATTGCGTCAGTTGTCGCACCTTTGGGCGATTGCCAAAGAAGGCAAGGGCCAAATTGCTTTTTTGTGCGGCGAGCCCGGCATCGGAAAGTCGCGCACGACCATCGCTTTGCTCGACGAAATTGCTGGAGATCGACACCTCACAATCCGTTGGCAGTGCTCTTCGCATCACACTCATAGCCCATTTTTTCCGGCGATCAGACATCTCGAGCGCGCAGCGCGTTTCGAGCCGGACGATACTTCAGAGCTCAAACTTGAGAAGTTGGAACGGGCGCTGTCACGTGCTGGGCAAGCCATCCTGGCAGACGCACCGCTTTATGCCGCGCTACTGTCCATCCCGAGTAGTGGCCGCTACCCGACGCTAGAGCTGACGCCGCAACGGCAAAAGGAACTCACAATTTCTGCGCTGATCCGTCAGCTTCTTAGTTTTGCAGCTTCGCAGCCGGTGCTGTTCATCCTCGAGGACGTGCACTGGATCGATGCGACGACGATGGAACTGATCGGTCGAACGATAGAGTCAATCACCACGGCCCCGGTGCTCGTGGTGATCACCTTCAGGCCAGATTTCTTACCGCCATGTCTCGACCAGCCACACGTAACGACGTTGCGACTGGAGCGACTAGGGCGCGACCAGGTTGGAAAGATGATCGCCGAGATCAGCGGCTTTAAGAAACTTCCTGCCGAAGTCTCCGAGTTGATAGTTAGCAAGACGGACGGTGTCCCGTTGTTCGTCGAAGAGATGACCAAGGCAATCCTGGAGAGCGGTTTGCTCAAAGATACTGGTGATCGGTACGTCATGCCCGCCCCGTTGTCGGCTCCCGCCATTCCTGCGACGTTGCATGATTCGTTAATGGCGCGTCTCGATCGACTGGCCCCAATCAAGGAGATTGCGCAGATCGGGGCTGCCATTGGTCGCGAATTTTCTTATCGGCTGCTTGCCGCAGTTTCGGGTATGTCAATTACTGCACTGAACGCCGCTCTTGCGCAGCTCGCGGCGGCAGAGTTGATTTTTGGTCGCGGTGAGCCGCCCGATTCCAATTACACGTTCAAGCACGCGCTCGTGCAGGACGTCGCCTATGCGAGCTTGCTTCGAGATAAACGCCAACAACTTCACCGCGCTATCGCCGAAGCACTCAAGGCCCATTTCTCCGATACGGTAGAGACGCAGCCAGAGCTAATGGCGCATCACCTCGAACAAGCGGGGCTGACCGAGCAGGCGGTCGATTACCTTCGCAGGGCCGGCCAGCGCGCAATCGAACGGTCAGCAATTATGGAAGCTATCAGACATCTAAGGCGAGCGCTTGAATTGCTGGAATCGATTGGCGGCGGCGCACGACCCAAGCTTGCGCTTGAATTGGAAGTCATGCTCGCCCAAGCTATGATAGCAGGCCGCGGATATGCGGCGAACGAGACCAGGGAAGCACTGCTGCGGGCCAAGACACTTATTGGTGCGTCGACTACTCCCTCCCAAAAATTCGCAGTTCTGTACGGAATATGGGCGTCTTATTACGTCGGCGGTAATGTCGCCATGCAGCGACACGCGGCGGCTGAATTCCTAGCCGAAGCTGAACGGCATGGCGCTTCTTCCACGCTCTCCCTCGCTCATCGTGTACTGGGTACGACCCACGTGTCGATGGGTGAATTCGAAGCCGCACGGCAACACCTTGAGCAGGCGCGAGTCCTGTACGATCCCGAAGACCATCCTGATTTCCTTTACGAATACGGCCAGGACATCGGAGTGGCCGCGCTCTGCTACTTATGCTGGGCACTATGGCACCTTGGTTACGTCGATCAGGCCTCGAAGGTTGCCATCGAGGCGGTGGCGCGCGCTAAAACGCTGTCCCATCCGCACACGCTGGCGTACACCATTTGTCATGCCCAAGGCATGATGGATATCTTCCGGCGCTCCCCCGCCGACGCGCGGACCTATGCCGGCCAGGTCGTCTCGCTCTGCACAGAGCACGCCTTTCCATTCTGGGCGGCCGGCGGAAAGATCCTGGATGGCTGGGCTGCCACGTGCCTAGGGGAGAGCGACAAGGGCATCGAACTGCTTCGTTCAGGTCTTGACGCTTGGCGGGAGACAGGGGCGTTACTATGGCTCCCGATCTTCCTCGCCCTCGAGGCCGAGGCACACGCCAAGGCAGGCCGGAGTGATGCCGCTGTGCACGTCATCGAACAGGCCATCACAACCTCGAAGGAAACCGGTGAGTGCTGGGCCATCGCTGAGATACTGCGTGTGAAGGCTTCAATCCTGTTGACGTTGGGTCGCTCGGCAGCCAATGAAATGGAATCTGCGCTTAGGGAGAGTGTGGAGATCGCCCGGCGCCAGCACGCGCGTTGCTTTGAGCTGCGCTCGGTGTGCGATCTTGCGCGCCTGTGGAAGAGGCAGGGCCGCGAAGAGGAGGCGTTGAAGCTGTTGCAATCAATCTACAATCAATTCACGGAAGGCTTCGATACTGCCGATTTGCTGGAAGCCAAGGCTCTCCTGGAGAGCCTGAGCCCGGACTCGATCCTGAAGCGCAGCGCGCGAGTGCAAAAACCGCGGACCTCCAACCGCCGCCGGCGGCCACCCTCGGGTCGAAAGAAAGCCAAATAGGCCGCAACGATGGCCCTCGCTCGCAGATGGCCACCGTGCCGTCATGGACAACAATTAAAGTGGTGAAGTATTCGGTAGTTAAAGTTGAAGGCGGACGACAGTCCGGGTCAAAAGCAGACACCAGTCGCCTCTCCATAAGGGTTTTCAGTTAAAACCCTCGATGTAGGTGCGCGCCCCAGCGACATCGCCAGCCGTGGAGGCATAGATGCCGATCGCGTGGATTTCGTGAGGTACTTCGCAGTTCGGGTATTTCCGCATGTCCATCATCATCGAGGCGACCGCCTCGCGTATCCGGCCGACATTGATGAGTGTGCGCGCGCGCTCCTTGCTTCGTTCAACGTGTTGTTCTCGGGTTACGTCCATACCATCAAGGACACGGCAGTGCGCGTTCCAGGTTGCCATTGGCCGTCCCCTGGCCGTCGCCCAAGCAGGTAAATTTGAATGAATTCGTTTGACGGGTGTGTGAGCTATTTCACACTCGTCCGGGAATTTCGCAAAGAGGGCCGCCACTCCACAAGGCGATGTCCGCTTTGGGTCAAAAGCAGACATTTGCAGTGCCAAACGGCATGTCCGCTTTTACCCCTGATAGCGACATCGATTGCGTTCTTCGGCATGTCTGCTTTGGGCCATAAGCGGACATTCTGTTTTTACTGACCAAGGCGTGCAGTCGAAAATCGAACCGCCTGCAATCCTGGCAAATGTCACTGCTGCGTGAGGCTAGGTTGATCTAAGTCAAGTGGAGGTAGCTTCTTAAGGGATAGATCAGTCGTGCTCCCGCCCTGCCAAGAGGGGAGAGCCCAATGCCTTCACATTTGAGCCATTCGGATTACTGGCGCCTGCAAGCGCAGGAAGCGCGCCTGACGGCGCAACGGCTTGAGGACCCAGAAGCTAAGGCAGCCATGCTCAAGAAGGCCGATGAATATGACCGCCTCGCCGCCTGTAACAGCGCGTGGGAAGCTGAACTGCGATCCGCTGCAAAAAATCGCGCATCTCGGCGAAGACGCCAAAAGCGCTCAGAAACGTAACCCTCAAACCTATCTGCGCCGACCTTAAACCTGTCGGCTTGGGTGCTTCGATACCTGCCGTTGCGGTGATCGCCATGCGAAGCACCTCGACGTACTGAATCGAAAATTCCATGTAAGCAGGTCGTCTTTCGGAACCATGTTCAGCGCTATTCGTTTTCGGCTTTGGTGCGCTCTCACGCACCGAGGGGGATACACTATGTGGATCAATTTCGAGGGCCAATTCCAGAAAAGCCTTGCCGCCCTACCGGTTAGAACCTACGAGGCTAGCGAGACGGTGCTTGCCAACGGTTCGAGGACGAACGAGCTGCTGATTCTCAGGAATGGCAACGTCGCAGTGGTCAAGGAGGGCATCGAGATTGCAAAGGTAACGGAGCCAGGCGCGGTGTTCGGCGAAATCTCCGCGCTGCTTGACTGCCCGCACACTGCAGACGTGCGTGCCTTGACAACCTCACAGTTTCACGTTGCGCAGCCGGCCGCTTTGCAAGACCCCGCTGCGCTCTTTTATGTAGCAGCAATTCTGGCTCGGCGTCTTGACAGGACCAATCAAGCCCTTGTCGAGTTAACAAATCAGGTTCAGATCGGCGAGCCGCGCAGCGCGATCGAAAGAACGATTGAGAATATCAAGAGGCTGCTATTTGCGAGCGGTGCCAATCTCGGCCAATTCGGGTATTCGTACAACCGGTTCGTAGACCCGCGATCGCATGATAAGGACCGCTCTAGTCCCGAAAAAGACTCTTGAATCGCGTCGGCGCCAGTTCCGTGTAGCGCACCGTATGCTGAATTGATTTGTGCTCGAGTAATGCCGATGTCCGCTTTGGGTCAAAAGCCGACATATGCGCTGCAACGAGCCATGTCCGCTTTACACCCAATAGCGACCGCGAAAGCGGACATTCAACGCGCTAAGCTGCGCGCGGATCATGTTCTTGTGCTTTTCAGAAAGTGCCATCGTGTGTCTCCTTGTCAGTGTGTCAGGTCACGCAGTCAATGAATTTTGCAGCCGCTCGGCGATGTCGGCAAAGATGTCATTGGCGCTGCGGTGTAGGGCCGGGCTAAAGCTGCGTTCTTCAGCGCGCGCGGGCGTCGCTCATGCGGCGGCCCGCAAGGCGCGTTTGCCGATGCGGCTGACGTAACTGACGACGCCGTCCGGACTAACGACCTCCTCCCAATCGCGGGCATTTATGACCTCAGCCTGGATGGCACACCTCGGACCGACAATTCCGCGCCCCGAAATGCTGACCGATGCCCTGTTTGTGGGGGTCGCCAAGTCATTGATTTTGCTTGTAACGTAAATGCCCGTTTTTGCAGGGGAGGCGTCTGGAGCGTTTAATTCTGCCGGATGGGTGATTAGGGCCCCCGGGGTTTCGTTACATAGGTGGACACGAA
>DAISKM010000282.1:2526-5313 GCA_036820945.1 Pseudolabrys sp. | reverse complement strand
CCTTGACGGTGTCGACCTTCGGTGTCCGCTCATACAGCGACCAAAGGTATTGGTCGATGCAGGCGTCCGGCTCCGGGCACGCATGAAGAGCTTCGGAGCTTACGGCCGGCCCGACGGCATTCTGCACCGGATCAGTCGGACTTACCGCCGCCAACTGCATAGATGGCGTGGCGGGCGGCATCGGTCGAGAGTCGGCCAAAGCCGCGCTGCTCCCCATGTCGGCGACTTTGACCGAGCCAGTGGCTTCCTTGGCTTCGCTTCGCTCCGGATCAGGCGCGCTAAGCGACGGGATTCGCACGGATGGCGCGGTGGGTAGCGGTATTGGACGACGGTCGGACAAAGCGCTGTCACTGCCTATATCGGCGAGGGAGACACCGTCCTTGCCCAGTGTGATTGCTTGAGGTGCGTCGACGTGCTCGGCGCGAGCGATCGCAGACGTTTCCCGAGCTACCTCCATCAGCGCGCCGGTGCTCTCGATGCCGGGCGAACCGAGGCCAGCGAGCCCGACAGCGGCCCAACCGGCGAGAACGACCGCCGCGCACAACGCCGCTAGTACAGCAAATCGCTGCTGGCTCTTCACCCCTCCTCCTCCGTCCCGTAGAAGACTAGACGCGAACTAGTGACAACGGCAGCCTCAAAAAAGGTCACGCAGCAAAGAAGAACTGTAGGCCGTGATCTTTCTCAAATGTGTTGCCGAAATACAACTTGGGTCTGCGATAATGGTTAAATCGCTGGGCCTGTCCTTCCCAAAAAGATTGGCGGGAATCAGGCGAACCGGCCTGTAGCGGCGGCATGATCTCAGCGTCCCTCCCGTGAGGGCAATGGGTAATACATACCAAATTACCGACGCCGCAACAAACGTTATGCCCGCGTCTCCGCAGGCGGGTTTCTGCCTTCCCTTCAACCTGGAAACTGCGATGCGGCCGCCCACACGCGAGTGGTTTTGCTCATTTCAGCATACGGGTCTGCCCCCAGAGACGGGACAAAAACTAAGCCCGGTGCGCTTCATGAAAGGTTCCATCGTTGTGTGAGCTACCTCACACCGGGATTCGGGAGGCCGGCACATTATTCGGATGCGAATTGTCATATGCATGATCATAGGGAGCGGCAAATGTCATCCGAATTTGATCGCAGCTTTATTGAGGAAGTCATCATGCTCAGCGTGTTGACTTTGTTCCTCGTACTAGCGGTCGCGATACCCGCCTAAGCAACCCGCAGCGTTTGAAGTGTGGCCATTTCCGATGTTATCACCATCATTGCCGGGACAGCGCAGCAATGAGCGCGAGATCACTTCACGTCATGCTGGTGGGAGCGGTTGTTCTCCTCTCGACAATTGCTGCTGTTCCAACATTTGCAGAATTTGAGGGGAAAACTGAGTGGGATGTTCAAGAACTATACAAACAGTGCAAAGGACGACAAGGAAGTCTTGATGAAATTTTTTGTCTGGAATTTGTTTCCGCCGTGGCACGTCGGGTCTTCACGAATGGACTGGCATTGAAAGACATTAAAGATCGTCATCATCTAATGACGACGTCTATTCCTTCTGCATGTCCTGAAACAATCGTATCAAATGACGCGATGGTTGAGGCCTTCCGCCAGTGGGCGAACGAACACATCGAGAAATGGAGTGCAAGCGCACAAATAGGAGTGATGCAAGCCATGCGCGACACATGGCCGTGTTTTTGATGAAGACTCGCGTTGCGTGTGCGGTGTGTGATCCGCGTTGTTCGTCGCTTATTCGATAAAGAGACGCATAAACCGAGACTGTCGCATTAGGTCGGTCTTTGGCAAAGTTGTCGCTGCCTTCGTCCCAATCCTGCGCGATATGTGCCGTGGTGTCGTGTCCTGCGGCACGCACGGGTCGAACTTCAGAGCCCTCGCACGCGTGGTTCTCTTCGCGCAGTGCGTGCGGTCAGCTCGGTCACGGCCCACACCAGTGCGTCAAGGCGGTCGGGAGACCCGCCGGAGGAAAGACCCGCCATGCCGAAGTCGCACATTTCATCTTCAAGCGCGACGAGTGGCGGATCGACGTGTTTGACCCTTCCCTGCTGGTACAACATGGCGACCGGTTCGGCGCGCAGCCATTTTCCTCTGGTTGCGCGGACGGTACGCAGGGGAATGGAACGGTCCACCTGCTCAAGCACCGCGCGCACCATGTCGCCGCCCTGGTTCACCTCGGCGACCAGCGCGTCCGCATTCAGACGCTTGAACAGCGCCACCGCCTTCATGGCCCAGCCCCCGGGCGCAAGGCCCTGCACGCTTGCGTCTTCCAGCACATAGATGCGTTCATTTTCGGCAATGCCCGCAGCGACGATGCCACAGGCATCTGCGCCAGGGCGCGCCGAGCCAGGCGGATCGACCCCGATAACGATGCGCAACAATGCAGGGGCGCTCGAAACGCGCGACGCCTCGATGACCGCGCGTGTCCATAATGCATCCGCGCGGTCCTCGATGATTTCCCCATCGATCTCCTGGCGTCCTAGCCGCGTCCCGGCACAGCGCGCGAGGACTTCGGCGAGAAAGGCCGGTGACAGGTGCGCGGCATTCGCATGGGTCGTAGCGCGCGTCACCGCGGTGCGCGAATCGGCGATCAGCCGCTTGATCAGCGGGATCGGCCGCGGCGTGGTGGTGATGAGCTGACGCGGCCTCGGTCCGAGCCGTAGCCCAAACTGCAGCATGTCGAAGGTGGCATCCACGTAGTGCCATTTCGCGAGCTCGTCGCACCAGGCAGCGTCGAATTGCGGACCGCGGAGCTGCTCAGGGTCCTCCGCCGAAAAAGCGAAACCG
>DAISKM010000282.1:0-2426 GCA_036820945.1 Pseudolabrys sp. | reverse complement strand
CGTCGTGCTCGGTTTCGCCAACCAATGCGATCTGCAGCGACCGTTCGCTGGCATAAGGGCGCGTGCCATGCGCGACCGCCCGCACCCACTCCGCTCCCAGTCTGGTCTTGCCCGCGCCACGGCCGCCCAGCATCAGCCAGGTGGTCCATGGACGCCCGCCGTTCGCATGCGTAGGCGGCTCCTGATGGCGATGCGCGAACGTGATGAAATCTCTATCCAGCCGCAGGATCCACCGATGCAGCGACGGATCCGCCACAAGCTGCCGGGTCAGACCGGCTTGCGACAAAAGCTTCAATGCGCCGCGCAAGCTCTGTACGGAATTCATCGATATCGGCAGGAATGTCGTCATCATGTGGTCCGGATTGGGGAGCGGCGCATTGCAGGCGCTGCAATTTCTGAAGCGTTTCGGTGAGGCTGGACAGGGTCCGTGCGGTGCGTTCGGCATCCTGCGGGCTCTGCGGTTCTCGTTTGAGCTGTGCGCGCAGATTCTCGACCGAGGCGAGCTCTTTCAAGACCGCGCGGTAGAGGCGTGCAACGGTGTCGGATAGCCGGGCCATAGCTGCGCCGGTATCGATATTCGAGAGTTCGGATTTCGATTGGATCGCGTCTTCATCGGTCCTCGCGGAGTCAGCGAAAACCGGGCTGCTAGCCACGGCAACGCCTGATGTTTGCGCCTCGACCTTGCTGGCTTGCACCATGAGGTTCACCCCCGGCGGAAGGTTACGCGCGGGCGGCGCGTAACGTGTCCATCCCTCACTTTTGGCCAGATTTCGAACGGTGTTCTTGGCGACTCGGAGATCGACCGCAATATCGGCCAGCGAGGCTTCGGTTTTCTCGTAGCGGTGGCGGGCGTAGGCCAGCGCCGCCGGCGTGAAGACAAGGCGGCGAATCACGATTGCATTCTTTGGCGCGATCGAATGCCCTTGCACGGTCTTCTGCCCGGCAGATCTTTGTGCAGACTTCTGCTCGGCAGTTTTGCGAGCAGCCTTTCTCGACCTAGCGCCGTCTTTCTTGGATGCAGGTTTCCCGCGCGCTGAAGTGCGCGTCCGTTTCGCCATAGCGAAGCTCCAGTCTTGTTTTGGGAATGGCCCTCGCCGCGCATGGTCGCGCGGCAGGCTTGGACGGAGCTACCAGCGCAATATCACGATGTCAAGGATTATTTTCCTAGCACCTTTGGGGGTGATTTTAAGTTCCCAAATAGCGCGGGCGCAACCTTCGCCTTATTTCACCATCCCGGCCAGGCGCGGCAACCACAGCGTCAGGTCAGGGATCAGGGTAATTGCAATCAACGACAGCAGCAGGGGTATCAGCCAGGGCAGGATCGCCATCGTGGTCCGTTCAATCGACAGCTTGGCAATTCTCGACAACACGAACAGCACCATGCCGAGCGGCGGGTGAAGCAGCCCGATCATCAGATTGAGCGTCATCATCACGCCGAAATGCACCGGGTCGATGCCGACCTTGACGATCACCGGCAACAGGACCGGCACGAGAATGCTGATCGAGGCAATCGGCTCCAGAAAACAGCCGACGACCAGCAACAGAACATTGGTCAGCAACAGGATGATGTACTTGTTGTCGGTCAGGGCCAGCAGCGACTCGGTAGTGTATTCGGTGACGCGGGTCGTGGTCAGCACCCAGCCGAACAGCGAGGCCGCGCCAACGATCAGCAGCACGCCGGCGGTCGTCTCGATCGTGTCCATCGAGACCTTGTAGAACTGCTTCGGCGTCAGCGTGCGATAGAGAAAAATCCCGAGAATGATCGCCCAGGCGCAGGCCGCGATCGCTGCCTCCGTAGGCGTGAACCAACCGAACGTCATGCCGCCGATGATGATGGCCGGCGTCAGCAAGGCCGGAAGCGCCGCAATGAACGTGACGGCGAGCGTGCGCCAGCGAAAAGCCTGGTCGCGGCCCATGCCGTACCGCCGCGCGCAATAGTAAACGTAGCCCATCATGAAGGCCGTCATCACAAAGCCTGGGATGACGCCGCCGAGAAACAGCGCGCCGATCGAGACGTTGCCCATCATGCCGTAGATCACGAACGGCAAGGACGGTGGAATGATCGGGCCGAGCGTTGACGATGCCGCGGTGACGCCGACCGAAAACTCGGTGCTGTAGCCATGATCCTTCATTGCCTTGATCTCGATGGTGCCGAGACCCGCCGCGTCCGCGATCGCGGTGCCTGACATGCCGGCGAAAATGACCGAGCCGATAATGTTGACATGCGCCAGCCCGCCACGCGTCCAGGCGGCAAGCGCAACGGCGAAATCATAGATGCGGTTGGTGATACCGGCCGAATTCATCAGGTTGCCGGCCAGGATGAAAAACGGCACTGCCAGCAAGGGAAACGAATCGATGCCGCCTGCCATGCGATGCAGGATGACAAAGTCGGGCAGCCCGGCGATGAAGTGCGTGTAGATGAAGGA
>DAISKM010000281.1:3042-5319 GCA_036820945.1 Pseudolabrys sp. | reverse complement strand
GTTCGACACGGTGGTGAAGTCGCCGCCGAGTGGGGTGGAGATCAAGGCCCAGACGTTGGCGCCGATCGCCTCGAGCCGGCCGAACGGCTCGGCCGCTACGACCGGGCCGACGGTGCGTCGAGCCCAGGCCGCGCGCGCCAGGGCGGGGGTGAACGCGGCGGCCAAGGCGAGATGCCGGGCGCACGACGCGGTCTCCACCAGAAACTCTCTGCGGGTCGGGTTAGGCATGGGCTCCTCTCATGTTTGCAACTTAACCCACATCCGCATACCGGGTGCGTCATCTTGTTGCAGGGCCGAACGCGGACATCGACTGAAGGGTATGGACTAGTACTGTAAAGTGCGATCGATGCCGCTCTAAGCGCGGCTGTCGTAATCCCGACTCAATAATTTTCGTCCCACAACGCCAAGGAGGTGCGCATGTCTCATCGCGCGCCGAAACCCGCGTGATGTTCCGCCCATCACGCCGCAACGAGGACGCAGGCCTCGCGGATTTTAACGAGGGCAGGAAAGGAGACTCATGTCATGAGTACCATTACGACCAAAGATGGAACTGAAATCTACTACAAGGACTGGGGCACGGGCGCGGTCGTCACCTTCTCGCACGGCTGGCCGCTCAATGCCGATGCATGGGACGGCCAAATGCTATTCCTCGTGCAGCACGGCTACCGCTGCGTCGCGCTCGATCGCCGGGGCCATGGCCGCTCCAGCCAGGCTTCAGCCCACAACGACATGGACGGCTATGCCGACGACCTCGCGGCCGTAATCGAAGCCCTCGATCTGAGGGAGGCCACGCTCGTCGGTCACTCCACAGGTGGAGGCGAGGTCGCTCGCTACATTGGCCGTCATGGCACCAAGCGGGTGACGAAGGCAGTCCTCATCGCGGCAGTGCCTCCGATCATGCTCCAGACGCCATCCAATCCCGAAGGCTTGCCGATCGAAGTATTCGACAAGATTCGAGCGGGTGTCGCCGGAGATCGGTCGCAGTATTATAAGGAACTGGCTATCGCTTTCTACGGTGCCAACCGGCCTGGAGCGAAGGTCTCCCAAGGTACTCTCGATCAGTTCTGGCTCTGGAGCATGCAAGCCGGCGCCAAAAATGCGTACGAGAGCGTCAAGGCCTTTTCCGAGACCGACTTCACCGAGGACCTCAAGAAGTTCGACGTCCCTACCCTGGTTTTGCACGGAGAGGACGACCAGATCGTTCCGGTCAAGGACTCGGCGAAGAAGTCGGCTAGGCTCATCAAGGGCGCCAAGGAAATCTACTACCCGGGCGCTCCGCACGGCCTTACCGCTACCCATCAGGATCAGGTCAACGCCGACCTGCTGGCGTTCATTGCCAAGGAAGTAAAGCAGAGTGCGGCTTAGCGGCTTGGTTGTGTTCGGCCTCAGCGCGCGTTGTCTCCTAGATGCGCGCTAAGGGCTGGACTTCGAGGGCCGGCACTCGGGTTGTATAAGCCCCGTCACACAATCATCTGCGCCGGCTAGAGTCCGGTTGGGGCCGCCAGACACAATGTAGGTTTTGTTTTTCCTCGGGTCATTCTCGACCGAGTTAAGGCTGACGTTCCGGCAGCGGCGGAAAAATTCTTTGATCGCGATGTCCGCTTTGGGTCATTAGCGGACATATGCAGTGCAAAAGGGCATGTCCGCTTTACCCCCAATAGCGACCGCGAAAGCGAAATTCCGCAAAAAGCAATGTCCGCATTACACCCGAAAACGACCGCGACTTGCATCAGAGCGGTGATCATCAGTACGACGAACGACCATTTCAGCGCCCACATGCCTTCGGCGGTGGTGGTTATGGATAGATCAACGATGCCATGACGGTGGCCGTGGCGCGTCACCGGGGCCGCATTTAGCGCGACGCCGCGCAGCCTTCACTTTTGCCACTTGTATTTAAATTTCGGTTTCTTGGCCGCCTTCCGTTCCAATAAAAAAAATCGGTCGACCGCCGTTTGCTGAAACTTGGTCGATCCCCATGCCGGGTCTTCATAAACAACCATTCCCTCAAATAGTCCAAGACAACCAGCCAGTTCGCGATTCCATTGCCACCATCGATCGCCCCATGGACCAAATTCGCGCTCGTGCTGGCGCATCCGCTTAAAAATTCGAATCGCCTCCGGTGAGATGGGCTTTGGGATGACCTCACCGGGCGGTCGCCAGTGCTTGAACTGGGGATTAGCGTGTCTTCCCCTCATGCCCATTTGCGGGCTCCAACTAAGGCTAAAACAGTAACTTAGGAACAAAAGCATAACTAAGGGAGGAGAAATCAGCGCGCCG
>DAISKM010000281.1:0-3032 GCA_036820945.1 Pseudolabrys sp. | reverse complement strand
ACCCTCCTTTTGTTTTTGTCGATGTAGATCGGCTTCGCTTTGTACGGTCGTCCGTTGATATCACACCCACGCTGATACCCTAGGACTTCAGAGTCCGACCAAATGTTATCGTGACACTGCTTGCAGAGGGACTCGACTGGCGAGGAAATGAATGCACTCCAGTTGCCCTTATGGTCCTCAAGGTGGTGGACAATTGTTGCTGCCTTAACGTGGTTGTCCTGCAAGCATGCGGCACAGAGCGGATATTTCCGCAGCTGGTGCAATCGCCGCCTGCGCCACTGCATCGTATGGTACATCCAATCGTATCCGCCTTCCTTCTTGCTTAGCCGTTTGCCGTCTGACCACGTACGCCGCATCTCAGTCCTCCAGGCCTTACTGCCGGCCTTTCGTCAGCGATTAAGGATCAACATTGTACAGGATCTCGCAGTCGCAATGGCCACTATGAGCCATGAAGAATTCCAGGCTGGCTGCGATGTCGATGCCTCCCATGTCCCGCATCACCTCTTTCGCATAGCGATGGACACCTGGCCCGCTATCGCCAAGACATACGGAGCGCTTGTCGCCGCCATCAGGGTACAGGGCTAGGTACAGCGTATTGGCAAACGCGTCCCATCGGTCACTGTCCGGTGTCAGAACTTCAGCCATGGGGTCCTCCATCTTGTTGCCCGATCAGGTCGCGGCCGGGCGGCGCGGTCAGTTTGCGTTCCACGGATATTCGGTCGCTGATCGTTGGGCCGCGGTAATTTCTGTCCCATACGAACCACGAGAACGTGATCGAACTGCTGGCCCGCCGTCCCGCCAAGCCATGGCGGTGCATCATGGGAAGGCGACCCCGAAACTGATGGATGCGGGCGAGCGGCCCGGCCTTTTCCAGAATCGGCGTCCGGCGCTCGCTCTCATAAAACGCGGACCGCAGCAGCATGACGACACGCGGCACGAGATCGAGCGCATGAGCGACGAAGTCTTCGGCGAGCCTGTACGGTGGGTTGGTAACGATGCATTCAACGCCCGATGGCGGGCGCGTCTCCATGAGGAAGTCGATTCCACGTTCACTCACAGGGCAATTCCAGTCATTGAGGTCAGACGCCACGACGCAGTGACCGGCCTCGCGCAGGACCTTTACGATCGCGCCAGGACCGCAGGCCGGCTCCCATATGCTCTGTGGCAATTGTTCGACTCCCAGCAGCGCATGGACGGCTTCCGCTGGCGTCTCATACAGGTCCGCTCCGCGAGCGCTGAGGCTATGCCGTCCTGGATTCGCCGCGTGGTTGCAGGCAGTCATGGCGGTGCCTGCTCAAGCCATTCCTGCTCACACTGCGGGTGCAGGAAGCAGCGGTCGCCGCCGACCAGGTACTCGCGAACCGGCTGCTCCGGGGTTTCCGGGCCGCCGCAGTGCTCGCATGTAAGAAATACCCCCTCAGCAACCGCAACACCGCAACAAGACCCGTCGTTACTGGACTTCTCGCATTCTGCAACCGCAACATCGTGGTCCTGTGTTGCGCTTTGAAACGCACCAGAAGTGCCCGGTTTTTCTGCATTTGTTTCAGTGTTGCGGTTGTGGAGCCCCTCCGGAGGCAAATAACGCTCGAAAGCATCGGCGAACACGTGAAGTTGGTAAGTCCGGGGAGTCTTCTTGCCGACACGGGCGACTTCGGGCGCGATACCGAGTGGCCGCAGCAGCCGGGCCAGCTGGTTTTGGGATAGCGGCTTGCCGTCCCTGTACTCAGCCCACGGGCGACCCTCGAGAGCAGCCAGCTCGTCGACCAGCTTGGACGATGGAAGCTTTCCATGAGGGTCGGCCCTGTCCGCGAAGACCTGCCGGATGTCGCTCAGCAGGGCTGCGATCAGACTGTCGTCGTCAGCCACGCCACGGCTCGCTAGCACCGCTTTGCGCGCACGCTGCGGCCAGTGGCCACCAGCGACCTGGGCAATGGCCAGCAGCGTGTGCAGGTTGTCAGCTTCCCTATTAAAGACGCCCTCGGGCATGGCGGGCTCTGCCGCGCTAACGGCAGCGGCATAATCACGCGCCCAGCGTGCGGCTTGCTTCGCCAGCACGTCCAAGTGCCCGACCTGGTCGTGACGGAATGGAGTAATCGGTTCCTTTGCGAGCCGTCGCTTTAGGCTGATCGGGACCGAGCGATCGTGCAACGTGTCGGGTAGGGTCCCGATTAGGGCAATGGCACACGCCGAGTACGTGGAGAAGGCGCGCGCCTCATGGTCCTCACCAACAATCCGTAAGACCGAGCCGTTGCGCCGATGACCGGAGTTGATGATTCCGCGCAGCTCGTCGTTCTCGCGCACGAAAGTATCGGCTTCGTCGACCAGCAATGTTGGACGGTAAGCTTCGACGACGCGAAACACTGCGGACGCGGTTACATTCTCGGTCGGCAATGGTCGCAACACTAGACGCGCCAGCACGTCGATTAACGTGCTCTTGCCGCAACGCATGACTGGCGACGAAATGGCCAGCCGCGGCGATATTGAAAAACAGTCCAGTAAATGCGTGTGCGTGACCCACAACGCTGCAACGTCACGCGAATGCTCGGACAGCACAACGTATCGGCTAACCGCCTCTGCTATTGCGTCGAGCAGCTCGGCACCGTCGACCGGAGATTCCCAGGGCTCGGGATCGGCAAAAGCCACGGCACGGCCTTGCTTGCCGTTGCTGTCGCTGGGGCGCTCGGCCTGCACCAGGCGGTCGAGAATCGCCGCGCGAAGGCCCAGGCGCTCGGCCGCGTCCTTGCGCTCGCGCTCGTACTGGACTGCGCCCAATCCCGCGAGCCGCCTAATTTCCAAATCGTCTTTGACTTCCGCGGCGGTTTCCCGCTGCGCGTTCTCGACCTGTCGGCGCGCGTACGCTTCCGGATCACGCTGATCGTAGACGTGGGCGGAAATGCCGTTGGCCTGGTCGAGCAATAGCGCGACGATGTCGTCGGCAGATCGGCCTTGCTTCAACAGTTGGCAAACGACGTACCAAACGGCGCGCGAGCGATCCCCATTGAAGTCGTCACCGCAACCGTCACGGATCAGAG
>DAISKM010000280.1:0-5341 GCA_036820945.1 Pseudolabrys sp. | reverse complement strand
TTATCCCGTGGTCATTTGAGCCGGCCGGCTTGCAGCCACGTAAAACAAATCGCTAAAAGGCCGGGGACGCGTGAGCCCGGCCGAGATATTTCTCCGGCCGGTTTTTTGTTGGCCACGCGCACGGCCAAAAAGAGATGTCGGTTTTTGAAACCGTGCGCAGGGCGTAGAGGAGGCCGTCAATGTCCGCGTCGACCAAAAGCTACCGTCCCGAAACCCGGCTCGTTCACGCCGGCACCTTGCGGTCGCAATTCGGCGAGACCTCGGAGGCGCTGTTTCTTACCCAAGGTTACGTCTATCCGACCGCGGAGGATTGCGAGGCACGTTTCTCGGGCAAGATTCCCGGGTATGTCTATTCGCGCTATTCCAATCCGACCATGGGCATGTTCGAGCAGCGCATGGCCGCATTCGAAGGCGCGGAGGCTGCACGATCAACGGCGACCGGCATGGCCGCCGTAACCACGGCACTGATGGGTCTGGTGCGAGCCGGCGATCACGTGGTGGCCGCTAAGGCGCTGTTCGGCTCCTGCCGCTGGGTGATCGAGGAGTGGCTGCCGCGCTTCGGCGTAACGTCGACGCTGGTCAATGGGACCGACCTCGACGCATGGAAAAGTGCAGTCCAGAAAAACACCAAGGTGTTCTTCCTTGAATCGCCGACCAACCCGACACTCGAGGTCATCGACATTGCCGCGGTCGCGGACATCGCGCACAACGCCGGTGCCAAGCTCGTGGTCGACAACGTGTTCGCAACGCCGCTCTATCAGCACCCACTGGCGCTTGGTGCCGACTGCGTGGTCTATTCGGCGACCAAACATATCGATGGGCAGGGACGCGTCCTTGGCGGAGTTATCCTCGGTTCGGAAAAACTCATCCTCGACCATTATCATCAGGTCCTGCGTCAGACCGGTCCCTCATTATCGGCATTCAACGCCTGGATTCTGCTCAAGGGGCTTGAAACCTTGCCGGTGCGCGTGCAGCGCCAGACCGACAATGCGGGCGCCGTCGCCAGCGCACTCGCCGGTCACAAGAAGATCACGCGGTTGATCTATCCGGGTCGGGCCGATCACCCGCAGGCGGACATCGTTCGAAAGCAGATGCACGCGGGTTCGACGCTTTGCTCGTTCGAAGTCAAAGGCGGCAAGGAAGGCGCCTTCCGTTTCCTCAATGCGTTGCGCCTGATCGGCATCACCAACAACCTCGGCGACGCCAAAAGCCTGGTCACGCACCCGACCACCACCACGCATCAGCGGCTGACGCCCGAGCAGAGGGCAGAGCTAGGCATCGGAGACGGACTGATCAGATTCTCAGCCGGCCTGGAACATCCCGACGATCTGATCGAGGATCTGCTTGCGGCGTTGGATAAAGTGTAAGTGAAGGAGTTCGGTCAGGGCACCGCGTGCGACAGCGCAGTCGCCGACATGATCGGCCGGTGGATTGCTTCGGCAATGGCATTGCCGAGGCTCTTCGCCATGCAGGCATAACTCCAGTCGTTCATGTGCAGGCCATCCGGCGACACGAATGTTTCAAATGTCAGACGATCGACATCGCGCCAGTGGCGCATCACTTCGAAACGGCGGAACAGGTCGACATCCTCTCGCTTCGCCGTCGCGGAGATCAACGCGACCATCTCTTCCGCGTCGGGCTTTGCGATGACCTTCGGCGCAAATTGCGGATCGATCAGAACGGCATCGGCGCCAGCCGCGCGAATTTTGTCCAGCCCCGCGCGGATGAGGGCACCATGGTCGCCCAAGCGATGACTACGAATGACCGAATTGGTGCCGAGTTGCCAGAGCACGAGGTCAGGCTTGGCCGCGATAACGGCCGAATCGAACCGCTGCAGCATATCGGCGATTTCTTCACCGCCCACGCCGCGGTTCAACATCGTAATCGATACTTTTGGAAAATGTTGCTGGAGCTCGATCAATAGCCGGCTGGGATAGTTCGATGCAGGCGAACTCGCGCCCGCGCCCGACGTGGACGATGATCCAATTGCGACGACCGTGATCGGATCGCCCGCGAAGACCTTCTTCGCAACGTGTGGAAGCGGGTTTGCCAGGCGAATGAGATCGAGAGGAACACTGCAAGACGGCGTCGCCGTGCCAGCAGCGGCGGAAAATGGCACAGCCAGCCCCGCCACGAAGGCGGTGGCAAAAACCAGTTTCGTCACCCGTTGTGCGGGATCGCCGATCACGTGCACTTCCTCTGTTCTCAATCAGCGGCTGCCGTTGGTCGGCGGCTCTTCGGATTTGGCTGCGGCTATCACCATATCGGCCAGCAAACGTCCTATGCAATCGTGGACGCGCTCGGCAATGTCAAGTTTTTTCGTGGCTGAATTTAAGTCAAACGTACCGAGCTCTGCCCACAATTTCATGATGCTGAATCGATCGAACAAGGGCACTTCCTGCTGCAGTGCAACCCACCGCATGTCTTCCACATAAGTACCCAAAGCAATCATTGATTCCGTTCGGGGGCTGTATTGCGCGTTGATTAAAATCACGTCAGCGCCCGCCGCGCGGGCAGTTTTCACGCCTTTGTCGAGTGCCTGACTAAATTGATCCGGGTCGACCCCAAGCATCGCGTCCACGGTCCCGGTCTGCCAAACAAGCAGGGCCGGCTTGGCCGAGCTCAGACCGGCGGGAAGCCCCTTCACCATCTCGGCAGCAGTGCGACCGGCCTTGACGTCGGTCGTAACCTTAATTTCGACGCCCGGAAGTTTTTCGGCAAGCGCGCGCTGAAGCTGCGCCGGATAGGCGTTGCCAGCCGGCAACTGCGACGAACCGGCGCCCACCACCAGCACGGTCAGATGCTTCGCAGCCAAAGCACGGGCCACCTGCGGCAAGCGGAAGCTTGGCTCGACCAAATTCTCTGCAACGCGGCATTCGGCCGGCTGTTCGGCCCATGCGGGACCGGCAGCTAACAAAAGCAACGCAAGCGGCAGCAAGCGTCTCCTCATACGTCGCCCCCCGCATAACCCGGCTTTGCGGCGGGCGGGTGCGGTCCCCCGCCTCGCCGTTCAGCTTGTCTATACCATGAAATGAGTGCCGCAATGGCCACCATGATTGCAATGCCCGCGAGGCTGACAACTATTTGAGTCAAAACGCGATTGGAAACCTCCGTGAATACAAAGTGGCCGGCAAAGGACAAGAAGACACCGAGGCAAAACGTTTCCAGCGAGTGCTGACCGCAGACGATCGCCGGCCAGAAAATCCACGATTTCAGGCCGGACCAGTTACGCGGCACCAGGGCGACCGTAATCACAGCCAGCGCAAGGAAATGCAGGATCCGAAGCACATCGAGATTGGTCTTATCGATAGGATAAATTGCATCGCCGACGACCTTCGGCACGTACACTGCAAGACGCGGGAAGTACCAGGTCATCGTAATTGCAAACGCGAACACAACATAGACAATCGCCAGCCCGACCAGGATCGGCGAATGAATAAAGCGGGAGAGGTTCTGCGCACCACCTAAGGCGCACCACGCTCCAAACACGAACAGAAGTTGCCAGGCGAATGGATTGAAAACCCAGGTCCCGCTTGGATAGGCCGGAATGTTCCACTCGAACACCCACATCAGCGCGTAGAGCGTGGCCGACGCGATCAATGCAATCGAGGGCGCGCGCAACAGCAGCCATAGCATCGGCGGGAACCACGCCAGCAGCAGGATATAGAGCGGCAGGATGTCCATGTTGACCGGCTTGAACTTCAGGATCAGCGCCTGAAAAATAGTCACGTCCGGATTTTTCAGAAAATCGAGGACACCCATTTCCTCGGTGTAGAGCGGATTGTCGAAACTGTTCGCGACGTATGCGATTTCGGCAAGATAGATCGCCAGCAGAAAAACGTGCGCCACATAAATTTGCCACGCGCGTTTAAGCACACGCGCGGAGGCAACAATGAACCCGTGTTGCCGCATTGCGCGGCCATAGACGAAGGCAGCTGTGTAGCCCGAGATGAAGACGAAAATCTCGGTCGCATCGCTGAAGCCATAATTGCGGATGGTAACCCAGTTTACCGCATTGGAAGGAATGTGATCGAGAAAGATCAGCCAGAGGGCGAGTCCGCGGAACAAATCAAGCCGGAGATCACGTTCGGTCGAAACCGGGGCCATGTGCGGCTTTTCTTTCGTACAGTCTTTCGGCCATAATCCGGGGCATCAAGCGAATGACAAGCCCCGGTGAAGTAAATTGTGCGGCATATAGATGTACCGTGCCGTAACACGCAAGATTGAAGTCACAGTGACGCCACGTTTCCTTTCGGAACGGTCGTCGCCTGCGAACAGCTATTTCTTCTGGGCGTACACCATCAACATCACGAACCTCGGCGATGAAACCGTTCAGCTCAAAACGCGCCATTGGCGCATCACCGACGCAACCGGCCGCCTGCAGGAAGTGAAAGGCCCTGGCGTCGTCGGCGAAGAGCCGACTTTGAAGGCAGGTGAATCGTTCGAATACACCAGCGGCGTGCCGCTGCCCACGCCTTCGGGCTTCATGGCCGGCAGTTATGGCATGGTCTCGGAGGCAGGCGAACATTTCGACATCGAGATCCCCGCTTTCTCCCTCGACTCGTCCTACGCCGAGCGCACCATCAACTAGAATCGGCTCCGACGTCGCCCGGCGCAAACTGATAATTCGCGCTACAAAATTCGCAGGTGACGGAAATCTTGCCGTCCTCGACCATATGATCGCGGTCGTCCTGCGAAAAGCTCTTGAGCATTGCCTCGACGTTGTCGCGCGAGCACGAACATTCCGCGCGCAGCGGATTGGCACGGAATACCCGCACGCCCGGCTCGTGAAAAAGGCGATAAGCCAGCTGCTCGCTGGAAACCGACGGGTCGATCAGCTCAAGATCCTCGACAGTCGAAATCAGGGCCTGGCCTTCCACCCAGGCATCGTCCTCCTCGATGCTGTGCGGTTCAACGCCATCGGGCGCATCCCCGGGATCAAGATCCGCAACGCGCGCGCGCTCGGCAGCCTTGGGCAGAAATTGCAGCATGATGCCGCCAGCGCGCCAACGATGGATCGCGCCTCCGGGTTCCGGGCGCAGTTCCTCGGCGACCGCAAGGCGCACCCGGGTCGGAATCTGTTCAGAGCGCAGAAAATATTCGTGCGCCAGATCTTCGAGGGTGCCGCCATCAAGCGCGACCAGGCCTTGATAACGGTTCATGTCAGGTCCCTGGTCAATTGTCATCGCAAGATGCCCCTTGCCCAGCAGTTCGGCCCCGCTCGCCTGGCCTGACGCGATGGCGGCAGCCACGCGATCCTTATCGAAACGCGCGCAGGCGCGCACCTTGTCGGGTGCCGTAAAGTCAACGACCAGCATGCGAATTGGACCGTCGCTTTGCG
>DAISKM010000279.1:0-5348 GCA_036820945.1 Pseudolabrys sp. | reverse complement strand
TGCCGATGCGGTCAATGTGACTGATGGCGCCGGCACGCGGCCTCATCTTGGCGCCGTTACGGCCGCAACACTACTGGTAGAGCAGGGGATCGAGCCCGTCCTTCAGCTCACCTGCCGCGACCGAAACCGTATTGCCTTGCAGAGCGATCTGTTGAGCGCTGCCGCCTCACGCATACGCAATTTGCTGATGCTGCGCGGCGATGATCCGAGCGCCGGGGATCAGCCGGATGCAATGCCGGTATTTGATCTCGACCCGCGGTCGCTGCTGGAGACCGCGCGGCGCCTGCGCGATAGCGGGGAGCTACCGACCGGACGCAAGGTGAACGGACGCATCGATTTTTTTCTCGGCAGTGCGGACAACCCGATCGACCCCCCACCCGGGTGGCGTCCCACCGGGCTGCTAGCCAAGGTCGCCGCCGGTGCACAATTTGCGCAAACCCAATTTTGCATGGATACCGGCGTGGCACGGCGCTACATGGCACGGCTGGCCGAGACCGGCGTGACCGAGAGATTGTCCGTCCTGATCGGGATTGTGCCGTTCCGCTCCGCCAAGTCGGCGCGCTGGATTAAGGAAAAGCTGTTTGGCTCGGTGATTCCCGACGCGCTTATTCAGCGAATGGAGCGGGCGAGCGACCCGCTGGCCGAAGGCCGCCGGATTTGTATCGAGATGGTGAGTGAATTGGCAGATGTGGCTCACGTTTCCGGCGTGCACATCATGGCGCCGGGTAACGAGTCTTCCGTGCCCGAAGTCATCAAGGCGGCGCGAGAGAGCATCAAACGGCTCGCGCCGGCGTGATCGCCGGTCGCCGCTATGCCGGTTCTTTATTGAAGCAGTTTGTCGATCGTGATCGGCAGGTCTCGCACGCGTTTTCCGGTGGCATGATACACGGCATTGGCCACGGCCGCCGCAACTCCGACAATTCCAATTTCGCCCACGCCCTTGATTCCAAGCGGGTTGACGACGTTGTCGGGCTCATCAACGAACACAACTTTGATGTCCTGCACGTCGGCGTTCACCGGCACGTGGTATTCGGCAATGTTGGCGTTCATAACGCGGCCGAATTTGTGGTCGACCAGCGTTTCTTCGTGGAGAGCCATACCGATGCCCCACACAACGCTGCCCATGATCTGACTTGCGGCTGTTTTCGTATTGATGATGCGCCCGGCAGCAACAGCATTCACGACGCGGGTTACCCGGATGACGCCAAGCTGCTCGTCCACCTTCACTTCGGCGAAGATCGCCGAGTGCGTGTTACGTGCATGCTTGTCGTCTTCTTTGAATTCGGTGGATTTTTCGTGTTCGATGCGATCCACACCTCCGCGTCGCATCGCCTCTGCGACAGATACCGTACGATTTGGATCTTGCTTTGCAGTGATCATACCCTCTGTGAGTACGACATCTTCATTCTGCAGCCCCGCAAGCGGCGAGTCGGGCATTTTCTGCGCGAGTCCGAGGAGTTCCTTGCGAACTTCGTCAGCGGTGACCGCGATGGCATGTGATGTCGACGCCGCCGTCCATGAGCCGCCCTCGACCATCGAATGCGGTAGTAATGAATCGCCCAGCTTCACCGTGACGTTTTCGATCGGCACGCCAAGCATGTCCGCCGCGACCTGCGCCATGATAGTATAGGTGCCGGTGCCGATATCGGATGTTGCGCAGGACACTTCCGCATAGCCGTTGGCCGTCAGCACAATTCGGACTCCCGTCGGCATCTGCAGCGCTTCCCAGATGCCCGTCGCCATGCCCCAACCGACCAGTTCGGTGCCGTCGCGCATCGACCGCGGCTCGGGATTGCGTCTCGCCCAGCCGAACAGCTCGGCACCCTTGCGGTAACATTCCTTCAACTGCTTGCTGGTGAATGGAACGTCGGTGTTCTGGTCGCGATCGGAATAGCAGCGAAGCCGCAATTCGACCGGATCGATCTTGAGTGCGACCGCGAGTTCGTCCATCGCGCATTCCAGCGCATAGACGCCGGTCGCCGCACCGGGCGCACGCATGTCGCACGGCGTAGGCACATCGAGCCGCGCGAGCTTGTGCTCGTATTTCGTGTTCGGACTCTTGTAGAGCAGCGCCGACCAAGAGGTGTCGTTGCGGGAGAATTCTTCGTATTGCGATGTCATGGCGATCGCGTCATGCGTGATTGCGTCCAACGTGCCATCGGCCTTGGCTCCGACGGCTACGCGCTCGATGGTGGCGGGCCGATAGCCCAGGCCATACATCTGTTCGCGCGAGAGCACGAGCCGTATCGAGCGTTTGAGCTTAAGCGCGCCGTGAACCGCCAGCACCGCTTCATATTGTGGACGGAGGCCCGAGCCGAATGCGCCGCCAACATAAGGCGACATGACGCGAACGGCGTCGGAATTCAGGCCAAAAACGCCGCAGAGATAGCGTTGCACATTCTGCACGCCCTGGGTCTTGTCGTACACAGTGAGTTTTCCATTGCCGTTCCAGACCGCCGTCGCGGCAAACAACTCCATCGGATTGTGGTGCTCGATCGGAATGAAGTACTCGGCCTCGTGGCGCACGGCGGCCGCGGCAAGCGCCTTGGCCGCGTTGCCGCGCGGCTTGTCGGGCTTCTCGACCACATAGGCCTTATCGAGCCGCACGTGCAAATCGGTCGTGTGATCTTCAACCTCATACTCGACGTGCACGAGTGTGGCCGCAAAGCGCGCCGTTTCCCAATCCTCGGCAACGACCAGGGCAATTGGCTGACCGTTGAATCTGATCTTGTCGTCGTAGAGTGGACGAAATGGCGAGCCGCCCGGCGCAACCTCGTCATGGTAGCCTTCGTCGGTACTCGCCATCTTTGGCCGGTTCTCATGCGTGAGCACGTCGATAACGCCTTCGACCACGAGCGCCCGACTTGTGTCGATGCGCGCAATGCGGCCCCGGGCAATCGATGAGGTCACGACGCTGCCATAGGCGAGGTCGGGAGCTTTGAACTCGCCGGCGTATTGAGCCATGCCGGTGACCTTGGCGCGTCCGTCAACACGGGAGGTCGAAGAGCCGATGTAGGGTTTCATGACATTTACCGGATTTTTTTGCTGTGCTGGATCTGTGGCGTGCCGTTCGCGGCCTGCGTCAGCGTCCGGACAATGGCCCGGCGCGCCAGATCGATCTTGAACGCATTGTGAGAAAATCCTTTGGCATCGCGGAGCACGATCTCGGCTGCTTTCGCGAAGGCATTTGAATCAGCGGTTTGGTTGCGCAACGCCGCTTCGGCTTCGAGGTCCCGCCAGGGTTTGTGCGCGACTCCGCCGAGCGCAAGACGCACCTCCTTGATCCGGCCGCCTTCGAGCTCAAAAGCGGCAGCGACGGATACCAGCGCAAACGCGTAGGACAAGCGGTCGCGGATTTTGAGATAGCTGTAGTTGGCTGCGAACCCTCGTGCCGGAAGCTCGATTGCAGTAATGATTTCGTCTGGTTTCAGGTTGGTATCGATGTGCGGCGTGTCGCCCGGCAGTCGGTGGAAGTCGGCAAAAGCGATAGGCCGCACTCCGGCAGGACCTGCCGCGTGGACTATTGCTTCGAGAGCCGCAAGCGCGACGCACATGTCGGACGGATGCGTTGCAATGCACGACTCGCTCGTGCCGAGGATTCCGTTAATGCGATTGATGCCGTGAATGGCGGAGCAGCCGCTGCCCGGCTCGCGCTTGTTGCACGGTGTCGCGACGTCATAGAAATAGAAGCAGCGGGTCCGCTGGACGAGATTTCCGCCGGTCGACGCCATGTTGCGCAACTGCTGCGATGCGCCGGCCAAAATTGCGCTGGACAACAGCGGGTAGCGTTTCTCAACCAGCGGATGATAGGCGAGATCGCTGTTCGGCACGAGTGCACCGATGCGCAAACCGCCGCTTGCGGTCTCTTCCACCGATTTGAGGGGCAAGCGCGTGATGTCGATCACCCGCACCGGGCGCTCGACGTCGTACTTCATTAGATCAACAAGATTGGTGCCGCCGGCGATAAACTTGGCTTGAGGATCGGCGGCGATTTGACGAACAGCATCGGCGACGTCGGTCGCTCGGGAAAACTCGAAGTTGATCATGACTTGGCTCCCATTGCGCCCATCGCCTGACGAATAGCGGCGACAATGTTGGGGTAGGCCCCGCAGCGGCAGATATTCCCGCTCATCAGTTCGCGAATTTCGTCGGGAGTCTTTGCCTTGCCCTCGGCAATAAGGCCTGCTGCCGAGCAAATCTGGCCAGGGGTGCAGTAGCCGCATTGGAATGCGTCGTGGTCGATGAACGCCTGCTGCAGCGGATGAAGCGAGCCGTTTGCGGCAAGGCCCTCAACCGTCGTCACGCTGGCGCCATCCTTCATGACCGCCAACGTCAGGCAGGAGTTGACCCGCCGGCCGTCGACCAGAACCGTGCAGGCGCCGCACTGGCCATGATCGCAGCCTTTCTTCGTGCCGGTCAGATTGAGGCGGTCGCGCAGCGCATCGAGCAACGTCGTCCACGGCGCGATAGTGAGTTTGGAACGCGTGCCATTGACATTGAGCGTGATGGAAATTGCGGCTGGCTTGGCGATTGATTCTCGCGAACGGGACCGCGAGGGGGGCTTGCTCATGAAAAATCCGATCTGTCGGTGCTGGCCCCCCGGCCGACCGCATCGTACTGCCGAAACTAACGCAATTGGAAGGCCCGCGGCGGGAATGTCTGCTTTGTGACAAATGCGCAGATTCGGCGCGTCGCAGCTGCTCAAGCCGCAGCCATTGGTTGAGCAAAAAGTATGTAGTCCCGGGCATCGCCCTCGCGCGCCCGGGACTACAAGATCTTAGCTGAGTGCAGACTTCACGCGATCCGGAGAGAACGGCACGCGGCGGATCCGCACGCCGGTCGCATCGAAGATGGCATTGGCAATGGCCGCTGCCACGGGCCGGATCGATGGCTCGCCCGCCCCGGTCGGCGGGAGTTCCGGATGGTTGATCAGCGCGACGTTCACCTCGGCGGGCGTCTCGGTGATGTCCAGGATCGGATAGGTCAGCCAATCCACGCTGGTTACAGATTTGCGATCGAAGGTCACTTCCTCCCACAGCGTGCGGCTCACGCCCTGCACGATGTTGCCTTCAATACATTTCACCAGTCCGTCCGGATTGATGATCTGCCCGCAGTCATGCGCCACCGTGAATTTGCGCGCCCAGATCTTCCCGGTCGAGCGGTCGATATCCACTTCCGCAACGATCGCCACGCGGGTGCCGTTGCGTTGTGCATAGGCAATTCCGCGGCCCGACACCTTGTTGCCGCTCTGGTTGCGGCGCGGGGATGGCCGGGTTTCCCAGTTCGCTTTCTCCGCTGCCGCCTTTATGACGGCGATATCGCGCGGGTCCTGAAGGTGCCGCAGTCGG
>DAISKM010000278.1:0-5353 GCA_036820945.1 Pseudolabrys sp. | reverse complement strand
GCCTTACGAAGCGAGATCACCGGGACAAGCCCGGTGATGACCAATCTAATACGCATATTCCTCGAAGATCGGATCGACTGAGCCGCCCCATTCGCCATGATAACGCTCGAGCAATTCTTCCGCCGGCGTCATGCCGCGCGCGATCGATTCTTCCAGCGGTCGCAGGTAGCGCGTCTCGTCCCGGCCATTGCGGTCAAGCCGCTTGCGGCGCGCCAAGCCGCGGGAACAGAACCTCAACGTTTCCTGCGCGAGCGTGAGGACATTGCGGTTGCGGATTTCGGCCTTAAAACCAAACCTCGGCACATCGTCGCGAAGTTTTTGCCGCTCCTCCGCGGTCCACGATTTCACTATGTCCCAGCATGAGTTGAGGGCCTCGTCATCGTAAAGCAGTCCGACCCAATACGCGCTCAGTGAGGGCAACCGCGGCCACGGGCCGCCATCGGCCCCGCGCATCTCGAGATAGCGCTTGAGTCTGACCTCGGGGAAGATCGTGCTGAGGTGATTGGCCCAATCCGAAATCGTCGGCCGCTCCCCCGACAATTCCGCCAGCTTGCCGTTCAGGAAATCGCGGAACGACTTACCCGAAACATCAATGTATTTGTCGCCGCGCTTGACGAAATACATCGGCACGTCGAGCGCATAATCGGTCCAGCGCTCGAAACCCATTCCATCCTCGAATGCCCACGGCAGCATGCCGGCACGCTGATTGTCGGTGTGACGCCAGATTTCGGAGCGGAACGAAAGAAAGCCGTTCGGCTTGCCTTCGGTGAACGGTGAATTGGCGAACAGCGCCGTCGCCACCGGCTGCAAGGCGAGTGACACGCGCAACTTTTTCACCATGTCGGCTTCACTGGCGAAATCGAGATTCGCCTGCACCGTGCAGGTGCGATACATCATGTCGAGGCCAAGCGAGCCGACTTTCGGCATGTAGGCCGTCATGATCTTGTATCGGCCCTTCGGCATTTTCGGCATGTCGGCGCGTGTCCAGTTCGGCGTCATGCCGATGCCGAGAAAGCCTATGCCCAAAGGTTTGGCGACTTCCCTCACCTGCGCCAGGTGAGCCATGAGTTCCGCGGCCGTCTGGTGGACATTGTCATAGGCTGCGCCCGATAATTCGAACTGCCCGCCGGGCTCCAGCGAGATTGCTCCCCCGCCGGTCACGTCAAACAGGCCGATGATGTTGTCGCCCTCCATGATCGGCTCCCAGCCGAGCAAACCATGCATGCCTTCAAGGAGGGCACGGATGCTGCGCCTGGTTGAATACGGAACGGGCCGGTGGTCGACGACCGTGAAAGCGAATTTTTCGTGCTCGGTCCCGACGCGGAATTGGTCTTTCGGCTTACAGCCCGCTTCGAGCCAGGCGGCCAGTTCGTCGCGAGTCTCGATTGGAGTCATGTCGATCTGATCACGGGCCATGCGAAATTCCGTCGCCGCGAAGGGCCGCGACGTTAAACATGCTGCACTGCAAAGGGCAATGTGCCTCACACCGGATCGGTGGTGAAAGAGCCGCGGATCTCCTCACATTAGGTTAAGGCGGCTTAGCGCTATAGGAATATGTTCTTATACAATCATCCCCAGCCAGTTCTTATTTTGTTCTTTCCGTCGCCCGCGGCCTGCATTATTGGTAACCGTCGATGACCCAGTTCACGCCGCAGCAGCAAAAAGCGCTTAAAGCCGTCGGCGACTGGCTCAAAGCAAAACCCGGGACCAACGGCACGTCGCGGGTCTTCCGCTTGTTCGGTTACGCGGGCACCGGGAAGACCACGCTGGCCAGGCACGTTGCCGATGCTGCGGATGGCGAGGTGAAGTTCGCAGCCTTCACGGGCAAAGCCGCTTCGGTCATGCGCGGCAAGGGCTGCCGCGGCGCCTCCACCATTCACGGCCTGATTTACCGGGCGCGCGAAAGCGGAGAGGAGGTACCAAGCTTCGACTTGTGGGAAGAGGCTCCCGCGTCAAAAGCCGAGCTGATCATCATAGATGAGTGCTCGATGGTCGACGCGGAGCTTGGGCGGGATCTCCTCTCGTTTGGCGTACCCGTGCTGGTGCTGGGCGACCCCGCGCAACTGCCGCCGATCCAGGGCGGCGGTTTTTTCACCGAGGCCGAACCGGATGCAATGCTCACTGAGGTGCACCGGCAGGCCCAGGACGACCCAATCGTTCGGCTCTCGATGGACATCCGGGCCGGTGAATACATCGAGCCGGGCCGCTACGGCGAGACGGAAATACTGCGCAAGAACGATCTCGACCCCGAGCGCGTACTCGAAGCCGATCAGGTGCTGGTTGGACGCAATGTCACGCGGCGCGCATACAACGCCCGCATGCGCCAACGACGGGGCTTTGCAGACGAAATGCCTTCCGCCGGCGACAAGCTGGTGTGTTTGCGCAACAACCGCAAGAAAGGCTTGTTCAACGGCGGACTGTGGACAGTCAAAGAGCGCAGCGGGCGCAAGGGAAGCGCAAAGGCAGGTATTCTGACCATGCGGCTCTTGCCCGATGATGAGACCGCTACGCGTGGCGTAAAGGTCTCCGTGCGTCCGGAATGTTTTTCCGGCGGAATCGAGCGGGTCGACTGGCCGCGCCGAAAGCCCTACGACGAATTTGACTACGGTTACGTGCTGACGGTGCACAAGGCGCAAGGCTCGCAATGGAATGACGTTGTGCTGTTTGACGAGTCATTTGCCTTTCCGGACAGCGGCGGGCGCTGGCTTTATACAGGCGTCACGCGCGCCGCGAAGAAGCTGACGCTGGTGGTGTAGAACATCGTCGTCGCCGTTGGGCGCATCCGGCCGCGCAAAGGAATTCCGCCGCAAACTCAAAAAAACCGCTTCCGAGCCAGCGAAAGGCTTGCAAGAGCAATGGCGGTGATCAGCGCGCCGGCGAAAAATGTGCCGCTTGGTCCAACCTGGTCCCACAGCGCACCGGCGAGAATGCTTGCGGCGAGCAAGGCGACGCCGCTCACCAGATTGAACATGCCGAAAGCAGTGCCGCGCAGTTCGGCCGGAGCGGTATCGGCCACCAGCGCAGCCAGGAGTCCTTGGGTCAATCCCATGTGCAGTCCCCAGAGCGCCACGCCGGCCATGATCGCGAATACGCTGTTGCCCAAAGCCAGCACGAGATCGGCGAGCATCAGCAGGACAAACCCGACGCTTAAAACGCCATAACGGCCGATGCTGTCGGACAACGCGCCGGCAGGCCAAGCCGACAGAGTGTAGGTGACGTTCATTAGCACCATCACAGCCGGAACATAGGCCAGATGCAGACCCACCGATTGCGCGCGCAACAGCAGAAAAGCCTCGCTGAAGCGCGCGAGGGTGAAAATCGCCGCCACGCTGACGATGATCCAATAACCCGTACCCAGTCGGCCCAACTCCGCCCGTGAAAGCGGTGCGTGCACGGCGCGGCTGCCCGGAGGCCGTTGTGGCTCATGCACGACGAAGACAATGATCGCAAGCGAAACGAAAGCAGGGACGACGGCAATCCAGAACACCGCGGTAAAATCATTCGCAAAAGCCGCCATGAAGATAATCGCTGCGAGTGGTCCCAGCACGGCGCCAATCGTGTCGAGCGATTGGCGCAGGCCGAAGGCGTTGCCGCGCAGTTCGGACGGCGTGAGGTCCGCGATAAGGGCGTCGCGCGGCGCGCCGCGGATGCCCTTGCCTATCCGGTCGATGAAACGCGCCGCAGTCAGCCACGCTATGCTCGAAGCCAGCGGAAAGATCGGCTTGGTGAAAGCGGCAAGGCCGTAGCCGAGCGCCGCCAGGAACTTGCGTTTGCCCAGATAGTCGCTCAGCGCACCGGAGAAAATCTTCGTGATCGAGGCGGTGGCCTCGGCGACGCCTTCGATGAAGCCGACGGTGAGCGTAGATGCGCCGAGCACCGTGACGAGATAGAGAGGCAGCAGTGCATGGATCATCTCGGAGGAGAGATCCATGAACAGCGACACCAACCCGAGCGCCCAAACGCTGCGCGGAATCTCGCGCCAACGGAACAAGGAGTGGCGGTGCGGGGGCATAACGGAGTTCAGTTTTCAATTGGCATCGCCGGGCTCGTCCCGGCGATCTCGTTCAGGGAGCAAGGCTGTGCCCTGAATCGGGATGGCCGGGACGGGCCCGGCATGACAGTCCGAGGATGTCTATGCCGCTTCTTTCGTCTTCGCCGGCGCGAAACGCTGGTAGAAGCCCTCCCCTTTGGCGGCCAGATCCAGCAGCAGCTTGTTAGGTGCAAAGCGCGGACCGTATTTCTTTTCCAGCTTGCGGCACAAGGCGACGAAATTCTTGGTTCCCATCATGTCTATCCACGACAGGGTGCCGCCGGAGAATGGCGCAAAGCCGAAACCCAGAATCGAGCCGACATCGGCTTCGCGCACGTCGGTAAGGACTTTTTCCTCGAAGCAGCGCGCGGTTTCAAGGGCCTGGATGCCGAGCAGCCGAAGCTTCAATTCCTCGACGTCGATTTTTTCCGGCGCGAGCAGTTTCTTCGGCTGTAGGTCGACAAGGTCGGGCCATAGTTTTTTCGGCCCATTGGCCGGGTAGTCAAAAAATCCCTTACCGTTCTTGCGGCCAAAGCGGCCGCGCTTCTCAACCATCTCTTCGAGCAATTTCTTTTGCCGCGGATCGACCGCCTTCGGGCCGAGATCGGCCTCGGTGGCCTTGAGGATCTTCCACGCGAGGTCCACAGCCACCTCGTCGTTGAGGGCGAGTGGTCCAACCGGCATTCCGGCGATGCGGCCGACATTCTCGATCATCGCCGCGGGCACGCCCTCAGTCAGCATAAGATGCCCTTCCCGGATGTAGGTGCCGACGACGCGCGAGGTGTAAAAGCCGCGGGAGTCATTGACCACGATCGGTGTCTTGCGAATTGCACGGACGTAATCGAGAACAACGGCAAGCGCCTTGCTGCCGGTTTGCTTGCCGAGAATGATCTCGACCAGCATCATGCGGTCGACGGGGGAGAAGAAGTGAATGCCGATAAACCGCGTCGGGTCCTTGAACTCGGAAGCGAGCGAAGTGATGGGAAGCGTCGACGTGTTCGAGCCAAGAATCACGTTGTCGCCAATCACTGCCTGAATTTTTGCGATGACCTCGGACTTGATCTTGCGATCCTCAAACACGGCCTCGATGACGAGATCGCAGTCTTTCAACGCACCGTAATCGGCCGTGGGCGTGATCCGGGCCAGCAGCTCGTCTCGCTCTGCTCCCTTCATTCGCCCTTTCATTACACGGTCGCTCAGCGCCTTATGCAGGCCCGCCTTGCCCTTTTCAGCGGTTTCCTGGTCGCGATCGATCAGCGCCACCTGCAGCCCGGCGGCCGCGCTGACCTGCGCAATGCCGGCGCCCATGAAGCCTGCACCCAC
>DAISKM010000277.1:0-5354 GCA_036820945.1 Pseudolabrys sp. | reverse complement strand
GTGTTCGCCGCACTTGGCCGCATGTATGGCAGCGAGGCGCGCGGACCGATCACCAATCTCACGCTGTTCGGAGGCTTTGCCAGCACGGTCTGTTGGCCGCTGAGCGCTTTCATGATCGAGCAGTTCGGCTGGCGCAGCGCCTGCTTTATCTATGCGGCGATTCACCTGTTCGTTATGTTGCCTTTGCAGGCTGCGGTTGTGGGCCCCGCCCGCAAAGTAGAAGAGCGGCACACCACACAAACAGCGGCCGCCGATGCGTCACGGATAAATAATGAAGCCCTGATTTTCGGTGTGCTTGCGCTGGTGCTCTCGATCGCGGCCGGGATCGGCTCGATCGTCGTCGTTCATCTGCTGATTTTCCTGCAGGCCAGGGGCGTTGACTTCGCGACAGCGGTAAGCCTCGGCACCATATTCGGACCGGCGCAAGTCGGCGCGCGCGTGATCGAGAGCCTGTTCGGCAAGCGCTATCACCCGATCTGGACGATGATTGCGTCCTGCACGTTGATGGCCGTCGGACTTTTGTTGCTGTTTGAAGCCGGGCAGGCACTCATTGTCATGATCCTGCTTTATGGCGCGGGCTATGGAATTTCGTGGATCGGCCGGGGCACCTTGCCGCTCGCCCTGTTCGGGCCAGTGCGATTTCCGCGCCTGATGGGCAAGCTGGCTTTTCCGAGCCTGATCGTGCAGGCGCTTGCCCCGTCGGTTGGTGCGCTTCTGCTCGAGGCAAAGGGCGCAAGCGCGACCATCGGCGCATTGACGGCGTTCGCGTTGATCAATGTGGCGCTGATCGGCTCATTGTGGTGGCTTTGCCGAAAACCATAATCCGTTGACTTTGCCGGGACAGCTTGTGAGATGGCTCACATAGGGGTCAAAGTCTTTCGTCTAAAACAATAAAATCGCAGGCTTGCGATTGAGCGGAAAAGAGGGGGGTTGGCGCTATGGAAAATAATTGCGATCAGACCGAGTTTGTAGCGTTTTGGTCCAGTATTTCCGATGAGGCATTGGAGATTGCAGCGGCCAACAGGGCGGACAAGGCTGCGGCCAACATCACCATGTATTACTGCACCGCGCTATATTTTTGCCCGGGACCCTAGCGATCATTCTGACAAAATGAACAAGGCCGACCCGGTTTGTCGGCCTTCTTCTAGAGCTTTTCGAATAATTGCTATTGAACTCTTTTTGACGAAGGCAGCGACACGGTCTCCTCGGGCACGGTCTTGAGCAGTGAGTTCTCGGCCAAGTATTTATGATAATGAGTTACGACCGCTTTCGCCTCTTTTAGCGTCGCGAGCCGCCACTGAATTTCCAGGTTTTCATTTCCAGCGATGCTTTCCACGATTCTACGCTCTTCAACGAGCAACTTGAATTCATTCGGTTGATCCACCTCTTCGGCGGCATCGCCGTTTAGGTGAGTTGCGAAATCGATGCGACCCGTAGCGACCCAATCGTGCTTAACCACGCTCTGGTATGGAGTGCGGTTTTCGTTCCTCCATTTTTTCCAGGTTTCCGGCTTGGGCAAGATCGTCGTCAGCACGTGGTTGGCCATCTGTTACTCCTTTACAGGATTGAAGGGGAACGTGAGATGTCCAGCTTCACTTCGTTCTCCGAGACTACTCTAGCACTCCAGAAGTCGCGATTGCATCCGCTCTCGGCATTCGCCAGCTGCCTGCCTATGGCCGGCCAAGAAGGATTGGCCGCGTGAAACCCGCAAGGTGCAGCCCGAAAAAGCCCTTTTTTGTGATTGTCGACACAGCGCGACCCGACGACAGGTCTATCCTGACGACAATCAGTCGGGACTATGGGCCGAGACAATGAGAGAGACAGCAAGTTCCGTTCACAACAAGGCGCTCGCTCAAGAAGGAGCGGCTAAGATCCCGTGCAAAGAATCCCGCGAACCAGACCTTTCAAATGGGACTGCAGGTAACGATCGCAGGAATTGGCTTTTCTGGTTAGCCGCATAAGACCCTTCTGATACCAACCCAAACCCGCCCAGCACACGGTGGCAATCTGCGTCTTGCCCCGATCAATCGATCATTCGCAAGAAATGATTCATCTTCTGTTCTTCTCGCTGTATTCATTCCACTAGACTAGGGGGTAAATTCTTCCGGTAATCTTCCCAAAGCGCATTCTTGGGAAGATCGGGAGCCACAGCGGGCACATTCAGGTATTGAAAATGCTGACTCTACGGATGCTTTATTTTGAGGATCTCTCAGTCGGCATGACAGAGACGCTCAGCAAAGTCATTGACGCCTCCGACGTCGTGGGATTTGCCGAAGTGACAGGCGATCGCAACCCGATTCATTTGTCCGAGCATTTTGCGGCCAAGACGCCGTTTGGCACGCGCATTGCGCACGGGCTCTATACCGCGAGCCTGATCTCGGCAGTGCTGGGCACACGACTGCCGGGGCCGGGAGCGGTCTATATTTCGCAAACGCTGAATTTCCGCGCTCCCGTGAAAATAGGCGACAAGGTGGACGTCACAGTTCTGGTAGCCGAACTGATGCCGGATAAATTCCGGGCGCGATTGGCGTGCACGTGCTCCGTGGGCAGCGAGGTTGTCCTTGACGGAGAAGCCTGGGTGAAAGTGCCGACGAAAGAAACCGGCGGGCGTCCGCTGCCCAGAATTTGAACGGTAAAGTGCACCTACGCGCACGAACGGTCTGCGGGGGAACCGGCACAGCAAGCCGGCGTTGAATAAAAGCAAGCGCAGAAATTGCGGAGCAGGTCGCAGCAAGACTGAGCATGACCATGCCGACAAAATTGCCCATAAAGGCGCGCGCACAAGAACGCGAGTCGAGTGAAGCGAAGAACTGGCTCGGTCTATGGGCCGTGTCGCTCGGCTTTTGCGCAATTGTCCTCGCCGGCACCGCGAGCCTTGCGGCCGGCGACCATGTCGGAGCTGCGCTTATTCTTCTTGGAGCCGCCACCATCATCGGATTGATCGTGGGCGGAACGACGGAGTCCGGCCGGGACGGCTGACCGACTGGCAAAAGCTTTCTGGCCCGCGTCAAATCTGACGCGGGCGCAACATCAAATCACGAGTTTTCCTAAAGCCCCGGTTTCAAACCGAACACGCAGCGACGCGACCCGTCGGGCCGGCGGCAAATCGTAACTTGGCCGTCGGGCGGTGGAACGGGCATCGCTTCGTCGAACGGGACCAGCTCCCCATCGATCATCCAGCCGTTCGAGGTCGATGATGCGCGGATATAGCTTTTGCAGTCATAGGCGCCGCAGCACCATTCGCCGGCGCTGTTTTTATATGCACCCCGATTGACCCAGTTGTCGTGCGCAAACACGGGCGAAGCAACAAGAAATGCCGGTACAAGCAGTAAGTGGACCAGAGATCGCGACATCGGTGGCCTCCATGTAAATCCCCCGGCGCAGCGTTACTGTGGCGTCCTGGACTGCTCCTCCTTCTCCCTTAAGGTTGTCCGCCCTTTATGTTGTTCCTAGGCGGCAACTTTCTTTGCTTATGCTTCCGCAACCGCTTGATTGTAGCGAATCGAGCCAACCGTAAAATGCTAACACGAAAGTGAGTATCGAACGGGTAAATTGTGGATGTCTTATGGCCGGCAAACAAACGCAAAATCGAGGGGAAACGACCGCGTGAGGAGGGCAAGCTGGCAAATTTGGCGCGATCGACGCGGATATCTATCCGCACTCCGTGTTGCGACACTCGCCCTTTTGCTGATGCCGCTCGTCAAAGCCGTTGTCGAGGCGAGCGAAATCGCGCACGGCGCGCGTCCGCTCAACGAACTGATTCATCGCGCGGGTTTTTGGGCGCTCGTGTTTCTCGGGTTGACGCTGGCGGTGACGCCTTTCCGGCACATCCTGCGCTACGGCAGCCTGATCGATGTACGACGAATGCTTGGCGTCGGCACGTTCTGCTACATAGCGACGCATCTCGCCCTGTTTTTTGCCGACCAAAGCTACAACCCTGCAAAATTCATTCATGAAATCACGCATCGCGTTTATCTGATCGTGGGGGCCGCGGCCTGGATCGGGCTCGCTGTGCTGGCTGCAACCTCGACCGATGGCATGGTGCGCCGGCTGGGCGCATTGCGCTGGCGCCGCCTGCATCAGGCGATTTACGCGATCGCCTTGCTGGCGCTCATCCACTACTTCCAGCAGACAAAAGCGGACGTCACCGTGCCGACTTTCGCGGCCGGTCTGTTCTTTTGGCTGATTGCTTACCGTGTGGTTGCGTGGTGGCAGGATGTGAGCCAGCTGTCCACCCTGAGTCTGGTCGCGCTCGCGATCGCGGTGTCTGTCGCTACTTTTCTCGGCGAGGCGATCGGCATCGGGTTGGCCTTTGGTGTCTCCCCGCTGCGTGTGCTGGAGACGATATTCAATTTCGATGTCGGCATCAGGCCCGGTTGGCAGATGCTTGCCGCCGGGCTGGCCGTCGCCGCCGTCGATGCGGTACGGGCGCGATGGAGCAGGCGCACCGTCAGTCGGCGTCCGGTCGCGGCGGAATAGGTCTTACTGCGGGCTCTAGCGCATCAAATCTTGCGGCTGTCGTAGGCCCAGTGCAGGAGCGCCTGCCGCTGTCGGGGACGGCAGAGCAGGTCGCCGGGCTCGCAATATTTCTGCAACTGCCGAACATGGCGGCGGATCGCCTTCCAGCGCTTAATCTGCCTGCAGTCCTCGTCGGGGAGGCGGCGACCCACGTAATAGCGGCAATACCATTGAAACCAGCCACGCGGATCGTCCGGAAAGATCCACCCTTTGCGTTTCCATTCCGACAGCGGCTGGCTCGCATCGACGCCGAAAAAATTGCAGGCCGGATTGCGGCCTCGCGGCGACTGCTTTGCGCCGGCAAACCAGCTCTTGGGAAATTCGCGAGCGCAGTCGGTCATGTACTTGCCGCCGAACACGCCGAGCTTGAGCATTTGGGCAGGAGTCAGTTGCGGCTTGAATTCCGGGTCAAAGCGACGCCCCGCCGGCGCACTCAGCACGTAGCGGTAGCCCTTCTGCATCTTGTCGCTGACGATGACGATACGCTTGCGCACCGGCGCAATTAACTAGGCCTGCTTGCGCTCCGCAACAGGCACGCCGGGGATGTCCGCATTGCGCTTCTGCCATAGCGGCTTCAGATGGGCCGCGGCATTGCCGAACGGATCGACCAGTTCGCCCTTCACAGTGTGGGCATTCGGCTGATCCGGGAACCCGAAGGTGAGGGGCTCGCGTTCTTTTTCGGGCACGTAGAGCGTGCCGAACAGGCGGTCCTGCAGCGACTGCCGCCGCGGGTCGACCAGCAGCCACGCCTTGGCCGCGGCGGTCGCGATCGCGACCGCGTCGGCGATGCGGATCAGGAGCAGGTCGGTATCCGAGTAGCCGCCGATGGGCGGCTC
>DAISKM010000276.1:0-5371 GCA_036820945.1 Pseudolabrys sp. | reverse complement strand
GAATGTGGTAGCCGCCGAGACGGTCACGAAGAATTCGGTGGTGTTGACCGAGCCCACCGAATAGCGCGGCGGGTGCCCCGAGCCGACCAGCGTCGAGGTCGTCATCGGGCCCCACCCGCCGCCGCCGCTGGCGTCAAGGAATCCTGCCAGAAATCCGAGCACGCCGGTCCAGCCCGACGGCGCGCGCGGCTCGAGCGCGATGCGCACCGACTTCCAGAGAATCCAGCAGCCCATGATCAGCAGGTAGGCGTAGACGAAACGGCGCGCCGAGGAGACCTCGACGTTCGACAGCACCCATGCGCCGAGGATTGCGCCGAGCACGCCGGTGGTCCCGAGACGCGCCACCAGGCGCCAGTCGACGTTGCGGTGATAGATGTGCGAGGCCGCCGATGCGCTGGTGGTGAAGATCTCGGCGGTGTGCACCAGCGCGCTGGCGTGCGCGGGCGGAATGCCGATCGCCAGCAACGCGGTGTTCGACAGGACGCCATAGGCCATGCCGAGCGTGCCGTCGACCAGTTGCGCCCCGAATCCGACGGCGAAGAAGTACCACCAGCTGTCCATGAAGATTTGGCCTCCCGTCGAGCCTAGCAGAGGCCGGGCTGCGGTCGCGGGTCATGTCGACCGTCATTGTGACGCAGGTGGAAACGGGAACGGCGGTATTCGCCTGAAAATTCATCGGCCAACGCAGGCACGTTCATCTTCGTGTCAAACTTGAACTCTGTCCTCGTCCCGCACTTCAAGAAGCGGCCAGGGCGGCAAAAAGCGAACCGCCCGGCCAGGGCCGGGCGGCGCATTTTTCCGATTTAGAAGCGAAGGCGACCAGCGGCTAGCGCCGGTGACGCCGATGGGCACGCGGACGGACGGGCTGCACCGGACGCAGCTCGAGGCCGGTCACGGTTGCGATAACATTGAGCCCGGTCTGGCCCTCGACGCTGATCGGCTGCAGCGCGAACGAATTATTGAGCCCGCCGACGAGGCCATTCGCGCCGGCGCCGACGCCGATCGCGGCTCCCGCCGAAGCGCCGACATAGCCGCCGGCGAGCGCGCCCTGCCCGACCCGCGACGTCGCCGCGAACACGGCCCAGGCCAGGCCGACTTCGTTGGTGAAGCCGATCTGCGCGCCGAAGCGCGAAATGTTCGCCTGATAGAATTGCGGCGGCGCGCCGCTCGAAGGCGTAAGGACACAGTCGAAAATGCGCGACGAGAAGACAATGTAACCAGTCGGCCCCGCGCTTCGGCAGCTCAACATGCCCACCTCGACATAGGCGTGCGCAGGCGCCGCCGTTGAGGCGAGCCCAAGCAACGCGGCGGCAAAAGCTGTGCAGGCACCAAATTTAAACGGCATGACATTCCTTTCCATGAATAGACACGTAGAATGCGGCGCTTTAACAGACTTCAACCGGTTAGGCCATGCGCCGGAAGAAAAGCTTCATCACAATTCGGCATGGCGTGATGATCGGGCAACATCGGCCTGCTGGCGGAGAAGGCAACGCCGGCTAAGTCTGACAATAGAGATATTGGCGTCGCCCCAGGCGGCCCGTTCTTAGATACATCCCAAAGCGGGTGCGGAGCATATGCCGCCTTTTCGCGCTCTCATATTCCTCCCGCGAGACCGCAACGCAATCCGTTCGTGGCGATGGTGCGGCAAAAGCGTGGCTGGCAAGGAGCACCAACGCGATCGCTGCACTTGAAACGAGTGCAAGGGGCTTTGTCCGTCGCATCGAAAATTCTTTGGCGCCGTTACGCCGGCCGGGACTGACCGGGCGATCCACTCGTCAAAGCTGCTCGGGCCGGCCGGGAGGCCGGGCCCGAGCGAAGCAACGTCGTCACACCATTCAGCTGCCGATAGCGTCGGTGACGCATTTCTTGGTGAAGCTGTCTTTCGCCGCGCCGGCCAGCTTCTTCTCGGCCGCCGTCTTGTCGCAGGCCGACTTTGCATCGGTCTCGCACTTCTTCATGAAGCTCGTCATTGCAGCTCCCGCGAGCTTCTTGCCTGTCGCTTCCACCTTGCACGACGCCGCGTATGCGCTGCCGCAGGTCATCAAGAACGCCATCACCAGGGCAAGTGCTTTCATCGCCGTCCTCCTTGTCTGAGACCCCACAAACGTCAAGCACGAACCTGACAGTCGCAATACACTCACATCCCTGCCCGCTTTTCAATTCATGTGTGAATAAAGAATCATGGCGCTCATGCGCTGCAGCAAACTGCACCGCACTTGAATGCGCCCCTGCCAAAGAGCGATCAGGCCGATCCATCCGGCTGTTTTGCAATCAAAAACCCCGGGCTCATCGCCCGGGGTTTTACGAGAAATGCGCAGTGGCCAGGACTGCTAACGAAGCGGCGCGCTGGCGAGCGGCCTCGGTCTTACCAGCACCGGGCCGGTCACGACCGGCGCAGGATTTCCGTCCGGACCGATCGCAACGCGCGAGCAGTCGCCATATCGGTTGATCTGCAGATCCTGGTCATAGGAGTTGAACGAGTAGTAGTACTTACAAACGCCGTCGTTGTATTCAACGTTGGTCCAGGTGCCGTTATTATTACGACGGAAATAAGTGTCCGCCGCCGCGGCCGAAACAAGCATCACACCGACCAGGGCAGAACCCACCGAAAGCGCGAAATATCGACGCATGATCGCCTCCACTTTTGCTTGGAGCAAAACGTCCATGCGGGGTCATCGTTCCGCGCGGGAACTTTTCCGAAACGCAAATCGCGTTGCAAATGTGGTATCACCGCGGTGTCGGCGTGACGGGAGCAAGTCTCGTGGATGCCAGTGACAAGCTTTTCGCCGGATCGATCCCCGAAATCTACGATCGCTATCTGGTCCCGCTGATATTCGAACCTTATGCGGTGAATGTCGCCGCGCGGATAAACAAAATTGCCCCCTCTCATGTGCTGGAGACCGCCGCGGGAACAGGCGTTCTGACGCGCGCGATGGCGGCGCGGCTTTCTCAAGCCGCGCGAATTGTCGCAACCGACCTCAACCAGCCGATGCTCGATTATGCAAAGGCGCGACACTCTGGCGCGGATCGCGAACGGATCGAATGGAAACAGGCCGATGCACAGGCGCTGCCGTTCCCCGATCAAAGCTTCGACGCCGTCGTGTGCCAGTTCGGCGTCATGTTCTTTCCCGACAAGGTGCAGGGATATAAAGAGGCGCGCCGGGTTTTGAAACCGGGCGGTCAATTCATATTCACGGTCTGGGACAAGATCTCGGAAAACGATTTCGCCGATGCTGTCACGCAGGCGCTCGCTTCCGTCTTTCCGAACGACCCTCCCCGGTTTCTTGCCCGGACCCCGCACGGCTATCACGACGAAACCCAGATTCGCAGCGACCTGAAGAACGCCGGATTTGCCAAGGTGTCAGTCGACGATGTGCCGGCCACAAGCAAGGCAGCATCCGCCCTCGATCCGGCAATCGGGTTTTGCCAGGGCACGCCGTTACGCAACGAACTCGAGGCGCGCGATCCCGCGCGACTGGAGGACGCAACGAAGCAAGCCGCGAGCGCCGTGGCGGATCGCTATGGAAGCGGCGCCATCGAGGGACGCATGCGGGCGCTGGTGATATCGGCCGCGCGCTAGCGCGACCTCAACGGCCGTCCGTCTAAGCGACCGCTTTGCTTACGAACTGAGCTCCTTGCCGTGCTTCGGTTCGGTCACGCGCACGGCGAGTTTCCATCCGAGGAAAAAGACGGCAAGGTAGGTCACGATGGAAATCGGCACGCTCAGCGCGGGGAACTTGCGATCCCAAAATGCGAGACCGACTGCGACGACGATCGCTTCGCCGATCACGACGATCAGGGCATAGACAAACAAGAGCCAGGCTGTCTGCATTGACGATTGCTCCCACGTCGGAAACAACGTCAGGCTAGCGGCGAAGCGAAAGACTTGAATTGAGCAGATCGTCGCGCCCGCTGGCTCAAGGCTTGGAATGCACCGACGGCGCACGCGTGCGACCAAATGTCCGCTCCGGTATCAGGGGACGACGCAGCTCGCCGCGTACGCTCTGCGGTCTAGCTCCGCGGGACGCCCGCGGTTGCAAGACCGTCGGCAAGACGCGCCATGAAGGCGGGCGGGAAAGGCCACGCGGTCCGCGCTCTCTCAACGGTCAGGTCGGGATCCTTGCGCATCAGCCGTCGCGCAATGCGGCGCGCCCCAGCGCTTGAGCCGGCATGTACGGCGGCGGCGGTCGATATGCGGTCCGCCCAAACCGCACCCGGAAAGGAGTCTGTACCGCTTTGCATCCAACGCGCCGCGCGCTCGTAGCGCTCGCATGCAAAATGCGCACAACCCATTCCGATAAACGCAATCTGCCGCATCGGCCCGACCGGCGCGAGCCGCAACGCGATGCCCAATTCCCGGAAGGCGGCCTCGGGGTCGCCGACATAAGTAGATGCCCAGCCGCGGCGAACCCACGCGTAGGGTAACCAAGGATCGAGCGCCAGCGCGCGCTCCAGCACGCGGTCCGCGTCCTCGAGACGATGCGCGAGCGTCAGCGCGCCGCTCGCCAAGGTCAGCGCCAACGCGTCGTTCGGTGCCAACGTCTGGGCGCGGGCAACAAGCTCTAACGCCTTGTTGCGATCCTGTTCCGGCATGGCGCTGAATCCGTGCGCGGCGCGTTGGCCCAAACACCACGCCGCGAGAGCAACCGGCAATCCATAGTCGGGCGCCAACCGTTGTGCGCTTTCTAGCGTCGAGATCGCTTCCGAGCACTCGCGAGGAGCGATTGCAAACACGCGGGGAATGGCCTCCCAGGTGAGGCGAAAGGCTTCATCGTCGATGGGTTCGTCGCCGCCTTCAAGGACCAGACCGGCTCCGTCGCAGCGTTGTCGAGGGCGTTTCTCCGAAGATCGCACGATATTCGGCCGCAAAGCGGCCGAGCTGCACGAAGCCGCTGGCCAGCGCGATGCGCGTCACCGTCGCATCGTCGCCACCTCGTTCGAGCGCGCGCCGGACGTTGGCAAAGCGCGTTCGGCGGAGCCACCCGAGCGGGGTCGTACCCAGGAATGTTTTGAAGTGGCTTTCGAGGGTACGCGGGCGGACGCCGGCGACCGACGCGAGCAGGTCCAGGTCGACCGGCTCCGAAAGGTGGCTGCGCAGCCAGTCGAGCGCACGGACAAGGTCGGCGGGCAAGGCTGCCGGGGTCACGTCTGCGGCCATCCGGTCGGCGTCGGGCCTTTGCCTGTCAAGTTTATTCATCGATTATTCGTCGTCGTCACCCACGTAGAGACTACCACTTTTCCTGCGCTTTCTGCATAGCGCCGGCGGAATTCGCATAGTCGCTGGCCCACATCGCAGAAAAAGTCAGGCCTGCCCGAATTGCTCGGAGAAGCCATGACACGCGAAACCGGAACTGTCTTCGCTCTTGCATTG
>DAISKM010000275.1:0-5372 GCA_036820945.1 Pseudolabrys sp. | reverse complement strand
ATGGTTCCTGCCCGCTTGTATATTCCTGATTGCATTGGGGAAAAGCAGGCGCCCGGCCATGTCCAGGCTCATAGTCATCTCTGGAGGACAAAGCGGTGTCGACCGAGCGGCGCTCGATGAAGCGATCTCGCACGGTATTCCGTTTAGTGGCTGGTGTCCGCTGGGCGGCTGGGCGGAGGATATGCCAAATCCACCCGGCGTGCGGTCGTCCTATCCGCTGTTGCGTGAAACGCCACTGGCCGATCCGGCGCAGCGCACGGAATGGAATGTGCGCGACGGCGATGCATGTTTGATCGTCGTCGATGCCGGCGGCACCAAGGCCTCGCCCGGCACGGCTTTGGCCGAGCAACTGGCGGCACGCTACGGAAAGCCGCTCCTTGTGATCGATCCGGGCGAACATAACGCGGTTGCGAAGGCGCGGGCCTGGCTGATGACGCTGCTTGCATCGCATGACGGCGCTGCGCCGCTCCGGCTTGCAATTGGCGGGCCGCGGGAGAGCGAGGCGAAGGGGATCTACCGCAAGTCGAGGCTGTTTCTGGGAGAGGTGCTGGCAGGCGCTTGAGGCGAGGCGTGCAAAATCAACAGAACCGTATGCCCGCGTCCTTCAGCGCAATCCCCTTGAGCCTGGTCGTCCAGCTCTCGCCAGCCTTCACCGGCAGCGCGCGCGTCAGCGTCCCGGTCGAGATGATCTCGCCGGCCGCGAGCGGTGGATTGAAGGGATCGCGCGCAAGCAGATCCATCACGTAGCGGATGGTCGACAGCGGCCCTTCGAGCACGTTGAGAGCATGGCCCTTGTCCATCGGTCTGCCGTCGCAGAAGAGTTCGATCTCGAAGTTTGTGAGTGCGCGCAGCCATTCATCCTTCTTCGTGCCGATCTCGTGGCGCGGGCCGATCAGCAGCGCGCCATGCAAAGCGTTGGCGGCGACGCTATCGGCCGGCGTGAATTTCCAGCTGGGGTAAATCGACTGCACGATCTCGAAACCGTGCGCGACCCAGGCGATGCACGAAAGAAGTGCGGCATCGTCCATGCCGGGCGAGGGCGCTTCGGCCAGGCCGAGCATGATTTCCGGCTCGATCTTGGGTTCGGCAAAGGGCGCGAGCGAAAAAGGGGCGGCAAGATCGTGCAGGGTACGGTCGTAGACATAACCCCAGATCGGCGCGTGCACGCCGTATTCTTCCCACAGCCGGCTGTTGGTAAAGCCGATCTTGCGACCCACCGGCTTGTGACCTTGCGCGATGCGCAGGTCATTGGCGAGGGCCGTCACCCGATAGGCGTCGTCAAGGCTGAGAGGGGGATAGCGTGCAGAGAATGAAGGGACCCGGCCTGCACCACTGCAAAATGCAGCGCAAGCCTCGTTCGCGATTTGGCGAAGGGTCGCGGCGTCGATTGTGGTGCTCATCAGGTGCCGGAGGATGCTGCGGCGGCCTGGATGCGGCGGCTCGAGAACAGCGTGAGCTGCCAGTCGGAGCAGTGCTCGACAACGCGCAGGATGTAGACCGCCCCATCGTCGCCCTTGACCTTGCAGTACCGGTAGTCAGGGCCGAACCATTGGTCGATGACCTTCACAACCTCGACGCGCCGGGCGTTGAAATGAAACGCGAGCGGCAGTTCCCTGCCTGCCTCATGAGTGGTTTCGACCTGAAGACGCATGCCATACTCCGCGAAGGATTCATCAAAGGCGGTGCGCAGATAAGTCAGCGGGCGCATTCCTAACGCCCACTCTTGCATAACATAGTGACCGGTAACATTGGAGCACGGCTTGTTTCGCTCGTCGGGCTGCTTGCGGTGACGGGATACGCCAGCGAGGAGCGGCCGTGAACGCGCTCACGGTGAACCCTGGCCGGACATTTTCTCGCCATGCTGCTGGTCTCGGAACACGGCACCGGTTTTGGCTTGCTGCCGCTCATGCTAGTGTTGATGGGCCTGCCGGCTTTTGGCGCGCTCACGCGGGCGGGACATATCGGACGCGCGCGCTGCGGAGTTGGTTCGACCTGCGGCCGACTTAGCGGTGCAAAGCGCTGGCGGTGTAAAGCGCCGCAACCCAGCCTGGCTGGAAATGCCCGCGCCCGATGCATCCGGAACACGCCCTCACGCGTTGACGCAAAAAAAAGAGGTCCATCATGCGTTTTATCTTGTGCATCGTACTCGCCGTGCTGCTGCCGGCTTCCGCACTGGCCGCCAAGGGCAGTGGAGCTATCAGCCTGTCGCGTGCGCAGGCCGCCGCTGCGCGGGGTGACCAGCAGGCTGCGGCTGCGATCTCAACCACGACTTACCGCCAGGCCTGTTTGAGCGGATGTTCTGCCCGCGGGCATTCGAAAGGACAGTGCGCCAGTGCCTGCCGGCCAGGCCTTTGCCACCCGACCGGCGCGACGCCTTACTGCGTGGCAAGAAGGTAGCGGCGAAACAACTCACTCTCTATTGGTGCCGGCCACAGCCTGCGCGCGCTTCGCAGGCTTCGGCAAGCGAAACCGGCTTTGGCTTCACGGCGGCGAGTACGCGGGAATGAACCGAATTCGGATATGAGCGCTACACATAGTCGGCGTCATGCCCGCACTTGTTGCGGGCATCCTTCTCAAACTGTCATGGCCGGGCTTGGCCCGGCCATCCACGTCTTAACCCCGACATGACAAGACGTGCAGCCCCGGATTTCGCTTCGCGCAATCCGGGCTACACTTGCTCGCGTGATATCCTCAGACTTCGCAGGATTTATCCGTGAGCCAGGACGAAATCGACGCGATCCGCGCGTTGCTGACGGCGAAGCCGCGACCGGTCGGCTGGAACGAGCGGCGTGCGCGCATCGACGAGATCGGCTCGACCTGGCCGGTCGCGGGCGACGTGCATCTCGAACCGGTTGATCTTGGCGGATTGCCGGGCGAATGGTCGATCGTGCCCGGGAGCGACGCTTCGCGCGTGCTGATGTTCTTTCACGGCGGCGGCTACTGCTCCGGCTCGATCGTCAGCCATCGGCGGATGGTGACGGAGGCGGGGCGGGCGGCGCACATGCGTACGCTTGCGGTCGACTATCGCCTTGCGCCCGAGCATCCTTATCCGGCGGCGCACGAGGATGCGATGACCGCGTGGCGTTTCCTGCGCAAGCAGGGCATTCCCGCGCGCAACATCGCGGTGGGCGGTGACAGCGCGGGCGGCAATCTGACGATCACGCTCATCAATCGCCTTCGCGCGGCGGGCGAGGAGCAGCCGGCGTGCGCCTGGCTTGCATCGCCCTGGACCGACCTGACGATGTCCGGCGCCTCGCTCGAGACGAAGGATCACGTCGATCCGCTCATTCACAAGGCCTATCTCGAGGAGCTGGCAAGCGCCTATGCGCCCGCGCCCATCGACCGCAGGGATCCACTGATCTCGCCGCTGTTCGCCAACCTGAGCGGCTTTCCGCCGACGCTCATCCAGGTTGGGTCATCGGAGACATTGCTTGACGATGCCGCGCGCTTTGCGCGCGCGGCCGGCCTGGCCGATGTCAGTGTCACGCTGCAAGTCTGGCCACACATGATCCATGCCTGGGCGATGTGGAACGCGAAGCTCACGGCGGGGCGCGAGGCGCTGGAGCAGGCCGGCGAGTTTATGCGGCGGTGGGTGCGCTCGTAACGCCTTCAGCACCGGTCCCTACCGATATGTGCTGGAATTATCGCGCCCGGTCGCTGCATCCGAAACATACCCTTGTGCGTTAACGTGAAAATCGAAAACGGAGGTCATCATGCGTTTTGTCTTGTGCATCGTTATCGCGGCGCTGCTGCCGGCTTCTGCTCTGGCAGCGAAAGGCCCCATGAGCTTGTCGAGCACGCAGGCCGCTGCGGCGCGGGGCGACCAGGAGGCTGCCGCTGCGCTCGCGACCATGACGAACCGCGAGGCATGTCTGAGCGGGTGCGCTAACCGTGGTCATCCGAAAAATCAATGCGACAGCGCCTGCCGCCCCGGCCTGTGCCACCCAGGCGGCGAACAGCCGTACTGCGTGTCAAAGTAAGGAGTAAGAGGAGAGGCCATGAGCGAGCTTCGGTATCCCAACGAAAGCAAGGCCTATCGCGATGCGCGCGACGCGTTGCTCAAGGACGAGAAGGAGCTGGCCGACAAGACAAAAGCCGTGGCGGCGAAGCGCCGCCAGCTCCCTGATGGTGGACAACTGAAAGAGGACTATGTCTTCCAGTGGGCGAACGACGGCAAGGTCGGGCAGCGCGTAAAGTTCTCCGAGCTGTTCGGCGGGAAGAATTCGCTGCTGCTCTATTCATTCATGTTCGGCCCAAACTGGGACAAGCCGTGTCCGTCCTGCACGTCGCTGATGGATGGGTTCGACCGGGCCTGGTACCAGGTGAGCCGGGACGCGGCTTTTGCCACGATCGCCAAGGCGCCCGCCGAAAAGATCGACGTCTGGGCCAAGGAGCGCGGCTGGTCGCAGATCCCGCTGCTGTCAGGCTACGAGTCGACGTTTCAGAAGGACTATGGGTGCCAGGGCGAGACGGATGACGATCAGCAGGCCGCGATGCATGCGTTCAGGAAGCGGGATGGCAAGATTTTTCACTTCTGGAGCGCCGAGTCTGGCGTCGATACGGTGTGGCCCTACTGGAATCTGATGGACTTCACACCGGAGGGGCGGCCGAACCGTGATACGCCGCCGCAGAATTTCAGGCCGGAATTTTTTGAGAAGCATATTCTGAATAAGTAGCGTGGCTCAGTTACTCCGCCGCCTGAACCCGCTTCTTCCGCTTCGCCTCCCGCACCAAAACCGGTGAGAGAAACTGCCCGGTATAGCCGCGCTTCACCTTGACGATATCTTCCGGCGTGCCGGCTGCGACGATCTCGCCGCCGCCATCGCCGCCTTCGGGGCCGAGGTCGATCACCCAGTCGGCCGTTTTGATGACCTCGAGGTTGTGCTCGATGACAACGACGGTATTGCCGCCTTCAACCAGCTCGTGAAGCACTTCAAGCAGCTTGGCAACATCGTGGAAATGCAGGCCGGTGGTCGGCTCATCCAGAATGTAAAGCGTGCGCCCGGTAGCCCGCTTTGACAGCTCCTTGGCAAGCTTGACGCGCTGCGCCTCGCCCCCGGAAAGGGTGGTCGCCTGCTGGCCGACATGGATGTAATCAAGCCCGACGCGGTGGAGCAGCGCCAGCACGTCGCGCACGCGCGGGACCGCCTTGAAGAATTCGAGCGCCTCTTCAACCGTCATATCAAGGACGTCGGCGATCGACTTGCCCTTGAACAGGACCTCCAGCGTCTCGCGGTTATACCGCTTGCCCTTGCAGACGTCGCAGGTGACGTAGACGTCCGGCAAAAAGTGCATCTCGATCTTGATGACGCCGTCACCCTGGCAGGCCTCGCAGCGGCCGCCCTTGACGTTGAACGAGAAGCGGCCGGGCT
>DAISKM010000274.1:0-5385 GCA_036820945.1 Pseudolabrys sp. | reverse complement strand
GCCCGCGCTCAAGCGTTTCGAGGCGGCGCGGCTGGCGCAAAACCATCGCATTATCAATCGTGCCCGGCATCTCGGCGCCTATTTGCAGGCCAGCCGCACCGAGGAAGAACAGGCGCGCGCTGGCAGGCACAGCACCGATGCGGCGGTAATCGCCGAAACTGCAGTGCTGGATTTTCTGTACGTCTAGTGGCGTTGTGCACGCTTGCTTGACTTGTGGCGTTTTAACTCCTCAAGTTGTATGGCCTAACTGGATCACCAGAACGGTCGGTGGTGAGATACTCCATACTCGGCATACAAAACGTTGCGAGGAGGACCCTATGCCTGAATCCGTTTACAAGATTATTGAATTGGTCGGCACCAGTTCTGAATCGTGGGAGAAAGCCGCAAAATCTGCGGTCGACATGGCCGCCAAGAGCCTGAGGGATCTTCGGATTGCGGAGATCGAAAAGCTGGATGTGCAGCTCAAGGATGGAAAAGTCGAGGCCTATCGCGTGAAGATGAAGGTTTCATTCAAGTTCGAGGGCAAGGCCTAAATTCCGCATGCAGCCTGGCGGATGACTCGGCCCTGGGGCTGAGCGGAGAAGCTCGCGCCTGCTATTTCCGTTATGCTGAATCTCGTCTCTGGACCGCTGCCGGGCTAAGCTGGTTGCGGACACGGAGCTACGCTCATGAGCGACGAGGCAAATAAGCGCGCCGAGGCGTCCGACCGGGCGGCCGAATGTCGGGAACGAGCAGCCCAATACGAGGCTCTTGCGAATGAAGCCAAGCGGCGCGGAGACATTGAAATGAGCACGAACTTTGCCAGCAGAGCGGCGGAGGAGCGCATCGAGGCGCAACGCATCGAACAGGGCATCGGCAAGCTTGGCGGCTAGGCGCCAAGCTTGCGCCATTTCATTCGCAGTTGCGGTATCACCACCTCTGCGCATTCATCCAATCGTCGACATCTTTTCTGACTTGATCTTTCGCGAGGCCATAGCGCTCCTGAATTTTCCCCTCGAGCTGTTCGCGACGGCCGGCGATCTTGTCCAGATCATCGTCAGTAAGATTCCCCCATTTCTCTTTCACCTTGCCCTTAACCTGCTTCCAGTTTCCTTCCACTCGATCCCAGTCCATCGCATACCTCCGGGTGACATCTGAACGCGCGCGATTGCGCGTCATATGCTTGATAATTCAGCGCCATCGTGAGGGTTCCGTCGGCAATCGGCCACGAGTCCACGATTCTTAGCGTCGGTTGAACTCGGTGCGTTCATTCGAGCGGAACCGGACGCGCCGCCGAGGAATTATGTCAATTGATAAAGGCCAGAGACTGCAATGAACGAGCGCGACCAGGAACTCTTGGATAGGCAGTTGTGGGGAGTGAGCCCTAGTCCCCCGCCGCGTGGCGGAAGCTTGGCTTTGGCGTTTGTTGCGTCCTTCTTGGGCGGACTGCTGATTGGCGGTATTTTGCTTCCGCACAAAAGCAATCAGGTACGGGTGACCACGGGAGACACGCCGACCGCGCTTTCGCTCCTCGATAATTCGCAGGCCACCCTACGATAGCCTGTATCGTTGCGACGCGTTTCATATTCTCAGCATCTTCTTCGCGTTGCCGCCGGCGAGCGCGGCACGCGTTCTTTCATCGAAGCTTTCGACGGACGCGATGTGCCCGATCGGATCGTTTTCCAGCATGTCGAAGGGATAGTCTGTGCCCATGATGACATGGTCGATTTCGAATGTATCGACCAGCGCTTTCAACTGGGCCGGCGTGAACACGACGGTGTCGACATAGACCTTTTTCAGATAGCTGGTCGGCGGCTTCGGCAGGCTGGCGTGGCTATCCGACCGCGCACCCCAGGCATGATCGATCCGGCCTGAGTAAGCGCCAAGATAACCGCCGCCATGCATGGCAAAAATCTTCAGATTTGGATGGCGCTCGAGCACGCCGTCGAAGATCAGGTAATGCAGGGCAAGCGTTGTTTCGAATGGATTGCCGATGACATTGTTGAAATAAAATCGCGACAGCCGCTGGCCTTCGGTGAAGCCATTCGGATGAATAATGACGAGCGCGTCCAGTTCCTCAGCCTTTTCCCAGAACCGCGCGAAGGCAGGATCGGACAATTCCTTGCCGGCGACATTGGTAAGAATCTCGACCCCCTTGAACTTGAGCGACTTCATGCAGTGCTCGAGCTCTTTTGCCGCCTCGTTGCCGTCCTGCATCGGCACGGTCCCACACGGGATAAAACGATCGCTGTGCCGTGACACGAATTCGGCCACGCCTTCGTTGATCATGCGCGCGGCGGGCACGGCATATTCGAGCGCGACCGTGTGATAGCACTGGGGCGGGGGCGGCATCACCAGCTGCACATCGATTCCCATCTTGTCCATGATCGCAAAACGCTCGTCATAGCCCGTCATGCAGCCGCGGATGTCTGCCTCCTGCTTCGCATTGACCGCCTTGGTTTCGGCCGATGCGAAATGCGCAAGGGGAATCGTGCTGACATCGAGATGCGGCTTTATGAATTCAGCAGCGCGCGGCACAGCGATGTGCGTATGGGCATCGATGGTGATGCTCTTTGGCCGAACTTCGCGCCCCGGCTTTCTGTGCTTGCGTGCAGCAGTGTCCGCATATTTGTTCCAGATTTCAGACATTCCATTCCTCTACTGTTAAGCCATGCCCGGCCTTATCCCGGGCATCCATGTCTTCGTTTAAGTTGTTGATAGCCGGTCAGGGCCGGCCGTGACGGTCTGAAAATTCCTTAAAACACCCCGAGATGCTGGCGCAAGTCGGTCCCATCCTTCTCAAGCTTCGCCGGAGTGGATACGACCGCGACTCGACCGGTGTTCAGAATGACGATGTCATCCGCGACATCGAACACAAGCTTCGGATTTTGTTCGACGAGGACAATCGACAAACCGCTTTCCTTCAGCTTCCGGATTGTTGCCATGACCTCCGCAACGATCTGAGGCGCGAGTCCCTCCGAAGGCTCATCCATCAGCAAGACGCGCGGATTGCCCATGAGCGCGCGGCCAATGGCCAGCATTTGCTGCTCGCCTCCGGACAGGTGCGCCGCAATCTGGTTGCGCCGGTCGGCAAGGCGGGGAAACATTCCGAATACGGTGTCCGTGGTCCAGGGCGCGTGCTTGCTACCGGGATCAGGCTTGCGTGCAGCGACGGCGAGGTTCTCGTGCACCGTCAAGCTTTTGAAGATGCGGCGACCCTGCGGGACCAGCGCGACCCCGCGTGCCGCGATCATTTCGGGGGACAGGCCGTTCACTTTGTCTCCGAACACTGCGATCGTCCCGCGCCGTGGCGGCAGTAGCCCCATTGTGACGTTCATGCAGGTGGACTTGCCGGCGCCGTTGCGGCCGAGAAGGCCGAGCATGCGCGCTTCGCCAAGCTCGAACGAGACATCACCGAGGACATGGCTGTCGCCGTAAAAGGCATCAATATGGCTGAGGGCGAGCGCGCTAGTGGCCAAGGTAGACCTCCCGTGTGCGCGGATTTGCAACCACTTCAGCTCGATTGCCTTCAACAATGACCTCTCCGAAATGCAGAAGTGTTATGCGCTCGGCAAATTCCAAGGCCACGTCCATGTTGTGCTCGATCATGACGATTGTGACGTCGCGCGGAATCGCCAGCAGCAATTCTTTCACGTCACGCCGTTCGTCGATTGACAGGCCGGCAAACGGCTCGTCGAGCAGCAGAACTTTCGGGTTTTGGGTCAACGCCATTGCGATCTCGACGCGCCGGCGCTCGCCATAGGAGGTTTGCGCCAACGGCCGGTTCGCTATGTGGCCAAGCCCAACCCGTTCCAGTGCTGCCCTTGCATGTTCGACAAAATGACCCTGCCGCTTGAGATCGATGAGCGGATTCCACCGCGAAGGGGAAAGACCCAGCAGCGCCAGCGTCACATTGTGAATAATCGTATCGCGCGCGAACAACGTAATGATCTGGTAGGTGCGCGCCATGCCAAGGTGAGCGCGGCGGCGGCTCGGCACATGGGTGATGTCCCGGTCGAACAGCTTGATCATGCCGGAATCCGGCGTCAGTTCTCCGGTAATGAGATTAAACAGCGTCGTCTTGCCGGCTCCGTTGGGACCGATGATGAGGCGTCTCTCGCCCGGTTCGACGTTCAGATTGACGTCGGTGGTCACGTGCAGTCCGCCGAACGATTTGCAGAGGCCTGAAACGGTGAGCGCGGTCATGGTTTGGCCTCTGCACTGCCGGGAACGGCTTTGGCGCCGCGCGCGCGCTTGCGCCATGCCAGTCGCCAAAGACGTACGGTGCCGGGCACGAGACCTTCGGGCATCAGGATGACGATGGCGACAAAGACCGCGCCGAGCAGGAAATTCCAGCGCTCGATAAAGCCGCTGACAACCGTCTTAACGATCACAACCAGGCCGGCCCCGACAATCGGCCCGAGCAGGGTGCCGGCTCCGCCGGAGATAACCATCAGCAGCACCTCGGCCGACGAGGTGAGGGCCAGCGTCTGCGGGCTGATGAATTGCGTGTAATAGACAAACATAATAGCGGACACCGATGTGAGCAGCCCCGAGAAAAGGCAGGCATAGAATCGGATCGCCCAAACATGATACCCGAGCGCGTTCATGCGGCGCGGCTGGTCTCGCGTGCCCATCAGCGCAGCGCCCAGTGGCGAACGGACAAACACCGTTACGGCCCCCACTGACAGCAGGAATACGATCAACGTGGCGTAATAGAACGTATTCACGTCGGACAGCGAGAAACCGAACGGTTCAGGACGCGTCTGTACGTTTAGTCCATTGTCGCCGCCGGTGAGGCTGATCCAGCGATACGCCAACCCCCAAAGGATTTCGCCCAGCGCCAACGTGATCATGATGAAGCCGATGCCGGTGGCGCGCAGCGAGAGCACTGCGTAGACGGCCATTGACGCTATGCTGATCACCAAAGCGCCCAGAATTGCCAGCGAATGCCCGAGGCCAAGTTGCAGAATGTAAGCGCCCGCGTAAGCGGTCACGCCGAACAGGCCGGCATGGCCCAGCGAAACCAGGCCGGCGTAGCCCACGAGCACGTTCAGGCCGAGCGCAAAGATCGCATAGAACAGGATCTGGCTTGCGACATTGATGTAATAAACGCCTGTCATCCAATACGGCAGGGTCGCGAGCGCTACGAGTGCAATACCGAGTGCAATAAAACGTCCGTTCATGGCACGTGCCTGCCGAACAGGCCCTGGGGACGCAGCAGCAGGACAAGCAGCATCGGAAGAAAGAGTACGAAGTAGGCAAGCTCTGGCAGGAGGGCCTGACCGAAATTGTAGATGAAACCGACGATGATGCTGCCGACGAAGGAGCCGAGCAGGCTGCCCGTGCCGCCGAGGATGACAACGACTAGCGCGAGGGGCAGCATGTCCTGGTCAAGCCCGGGAT
>DAISKM010000273.1:4586-5394 GCA_036820945.1 Pseudolabrys sp. | reverse complement strand
GGCGGCGGGAGCTGGTCCGGCTCCTGCGGCGGCTCCAACGCGAGTGGCCCAGGATCATGGCCTCCGGCGAATTTGATCAGCGCCTCGACCCGGGACTCGATCGAAGGATGCGTAGCGAACAGATCGGCGAAACCTTGGCGCGGGTTGTCGACGCACATTTCCATCACCGCCGAATTCGCGGCGGCGAGCTCGCCGCGCCCCTCGATCTTGCGCAGCGCGGAGATCATGGCATCGGAGTTTTTGGTGAGCTCGACAGAGCCTGCATCGGCGAGATATTCGCGCTTGCGTGACAATGCGAAGCGAATGACGATCGACAGCACCCAGGCAACAACGATCAGTGCAATGGCAATGATGATCGCAAGCCCAGCGCCCCCTTTGCGGTCGCCATCCCCACCCCTGCGGCGGAAGCCGCCGTAAAAGGCGTTCTGGAAAAACAATCTGAACACCATCTCACCGAAGAACGAGATCACGCCCGCGATCACAACCGCAATCACCAGCATGCGCACGTCGCCATTCCGGATGTGCGTCAGCTCGTGGCCCAGCACGGCTTCCAGTTCCGCGTCATCGAGCGCATTCATCAGCCCGCGCGTCACCGTGATCGAATACTGCTTTTCATTGAGGCCAGTGGCGAAAGCGTTAAGCGCTTCGTCGTCGGCAATCTTGAGCTTCGGCATGGTGATGCCACGGGAGATGCAGAGATTTTCCAGGAGATTGTAGAGCCGAGACTCCTCCGCGCGCGTCACCTCGTGGCCGCCGGTGATGGAGTCGATCATCGACTGGATGTCGTCCTGGCCGTCCAGGAGGTCGG
>DAISKM010000273.1:1579-4576 GCA_036820945.1 Pseudolabrys sp. | reverse complement strand
GCGATCAGGATCCAGACAATGGCGCCTGCGGTCGCGAAGGGAAATGCCGTGATCAAATCGTAAAGCGCGGCCCGGACCAGGTAGTCGAGCGGCGCATTGACTGTCAGGGCCTCGGCTAGCAGCGCTCCGGCGAACACCAGCACATAGACCAGGAAGAACAGGCCGATCAGCAGCGCCACCGAGCGGCGCCTGTTCGCCTGGATGTGAGAGTAAAGTCCGTAAGCGGCCATTGTCCTGCTCGATCGTTCGCTCGTCATGCCCGGCACTCGGGTCCGGCTCCGCCGGCCCGAGCACAAGCCTTGTGCCGGGCATCTACGTCTTCAGTCCGGCAAGGAGTAAGACGTGGATGGCCGGGACAAGCCCGGCCATGACCGATGTGAGTGAGCAGACTTAAAACTTCACGCTCGGAGCCTGCTCGAGCTGGGCCCGGCCCTCGCCGAGATCGAAGAAGGTACGCGGCAAGAAGCCGAACATGGTGGCGAACAGCGACGCCGGGAATTGCTGGATGCCCGTATTGTACTCCTGCACCGCGTTGTTGAAGAACCGCCGGGAGGCCGCAAGCTTGTTTTCGATGTCAGAAAGCTCGGACTGAAGCTGCTGGAAGTTCTGATTGGCCTTGAGATCCGGATAGGCTTCCGAAAGCGCGAACAATTGCCGTAACGCGCCCGTAAGAGCATTTTCGGCCGCGACCTTCTGTTCAACCCCGGGCGCCGCAATGGCTGCGTTGCGCGCCTGCACCACCGCTTCCAGCGTGCCGCGCTCGTGCGCCGCGTAACCTTTGACCGTTTCGACAAGGTTGGGGATGAGGTCGTGACGCTGCTTGAGCTGCACGTCGATATCGGCGAACGCCTGATTGGTCCTCTGCCGCATTGCGACGAGGCTGTTGTAGATACTGATCGCCCAAATGACGAGGACGACAATGATGCCGAGGACAACCCAGCCAGTGGTGGACATGAGACGGCTCCGGATTGAAAGCGCCAATGGAACCGAGTGTATCCTACGTGAGCCGGTAATCGCCAAGGCCAGGAGCAACTTGCGAATGCAAAGGCAAAAAAAGACCCCGAGTCTTAACCCGGGGTCTATTCGCTAGACGGCTATTCGGGGGGTAAGGGGGGAGCCGCCCAGCTGAGTACTCAACGCGAGCGGCAGGATTTCGTTCCGGGTGCAGATCTAAAGTTTTTTGCCAGGCTCCCAAAGTTCCAGCATCACTGGAAAGCAAGCGTTGCCAATGGGTTCTGGGATGTTACGCCACAGGGTTGGACGAGGCACAATCCAGAGAAAGCGGGCCCTGCATCGGGGGCCATCTTCCCGCCCTTGCACTGGAGACGAACCTTAGCTCGCCTCGCGGAACCGCACCGCAGCTTCCAGATCAACCGACACAAGCTGGGATACGCCGCGCTCGGCCATGGTCACGCCATAGAGGCGATTCATGCGCGCCATGGTGATGGGGTTGTGCGTAATGATCACGAAACGCGTGTCGGTCGATTTTGTCATTTCGTCGAGCAGGTCGCAGAAACGCTCGACGTTGTGATCGTCGAGGGGGGCGTCCACTTCGTCCAGTACGCAGATAGGCGCCGGATTGGTCAGGAACACCGCAAAAATCAGCGCCAGTGCCGTCAATGCCTGCTCTCCGCCTGAAAGCAGCGACAAGGTTGCGGGCTTTTTGCCGGGCGGCTTGGCCAGGATTTCCAATCCGGCTTCCAGCGGATCCTCGCTTTCGATCAGTTGCAGTTCGGCGGTCCCGCCACCGAACAGCTTCGTGAAAAGATGCTGGAAGTGCTTGTTGACCTGTTCGAATGACGTCAGGAGCCGTTCACGTGCCTCTCGATTGAGGCTCTGAATTCCCAGCCGCAATTTCTTGATTGCTTCGACGAGATCGTCGCGTTCTCCGGTGAGCGAGGAATGCTGGCTCTCCACCTCTCGCAGTTCTTCCTCAGCGCGGAGATTGACCGCGCCGAGACGCTCCCGTTCGCGGCGGAGGCGCTCGAGCCGTTCTTCGATCTCGGCCAGGTCCGGCAAGGGATCGGTCGGCCTGATTTCGGCGAGCTCTGCAACCGCAGTCGGCTCGATCTCAAGCATGTCGCGGATCTCGCGGCCAATGTCATTCAACCGACGCTTGGCGCCTTCGAAGCGCTCTTCGGCGCGGGCGAGCTCCTCACGTGCGGAGCTGGCAGCTTCGAGTGCTGCGCGTGCGTCGCGGTCGGCCTGGGCCAGCGCGGTCTCTGCCTGCTGCAAGCGGTCCGCGCAGCCTTGGCGCGCTGCTTCAGCGTTCTGGACTTCTGTGGTCAGCGCACTTCGCTTTTCGGCGAACACCTTTGGCGCGTTCTCCAGCTCGGTTCGATCGCGCTTGGCCTCCATCGTGCGCTGCTCAAGCGTGGCAATCTGGTTGCGCGCGCTCTGCTGGCGTTCGACCCAGTCTTTCTTGTCGGTGGCCAGCGTCGCAAGGCGTCGATCGGCGAGCTCGGCTTCGCGCACGATCGCCTGTTGTTCGGCCTGGACTTCCGCAAGTCTGGAATGCTTGGCGGCAATATCGCTGCGCACCTGCGCGAGCTTTGCTTCGAGACCGGCTGAAGGAGCGAGCGCGTTGAGCGCTTTCTCCGCGTCCGTTTTGGCTGTCGCCGCTTCATCGCGGCTCATGTTGAGGCGAGCGCGTGCTTCCGCGAGCGCCGAAATGCGCGCCGCCTGGCGATTGAGGTCGCGCTCGCGCGCGCGCGTTTCGGTTTCGGCGCTGCCGGCGGCATCGAATGCCGATTGTACTACTTCGAGCGTTCGGCGTGCGGCGTCGACCTCGTTGCGCGCGCTGCCGAGTTCGCTGTCGATCTCCACGAACCGGCTGCGCTGCGCGAGGCGCCGGGCGGCCCCGGTCGGGGCGGTCCGCCGGATTCCCCCCGACGGGGTCGCGTCAGGGTCTGCTCACGAATTGCTCTCGGCAGGCGTTCGCATCGACGCCTGCGCCGGGCGGCCAATCCGGGCACACACAGCGGTAGGGGACCACAC
>DAISKM010000273.1:765-1569 GCA_036820945.1 Pseudolabrys sp. | reverse complement strand
GCATGTCAAGGCGCCGGGCGGCACCGGTCGGGGCATGCGCCGCCGCGACGAATCCGTCCCAGCGCCACAGGTCGCCCTCGCGCGAGACAAGCCTCTGGCCGGTCTTGAGCGCGCCGGCAAGCCGGATGCAGGCGCTGCGCTCGGCGACGCCAATTTGGTAAAGGCGTCGCTTCAGTTGCGCCGGCGCCTTGACATGCTGCGCCAAAGCCTCGACTCCGTCCGGCAGGGTCGGATCACTTCCCTCCGGCGTGATCTCGGTCCAATGCATGGGCGATGACGGATCCACGGGAGCATCGAGATCATCGCCAAGGGCTGCACCGAGCGCCTTTTCGTAGCCTTTTTCGACCGAGATATGATCGATAACCGGCGGCCAAAGGCTGCGCGTTTCGAGCGACAGCATTTTGGAAAGAGTTTTTGCTTCGGTCTCCAGGCGCTGCATACGCTTTTCAGATTCAGCTAATGCCGCGCGCGCCGCTTCCATCTCGGAGCGGGCGACGTTGTGTGCCGCTTCAGCGGCGACGGCCGCTGCTTCCGCCTCGGTAAGCGCCGCCTGCGCGCCCTCGAGGACAACGTCGAGCGGACCGAGATCGGCGGTTTGCAGCATTGCCAGCTCACGCTCGATCGTTTCGATTTCGGTTGAAATCCTTGCAATGCGCTCATTTTGCTCGCGCGCGGAATTCTCAAACCGACTGCGTTGGGCCGCAAGATCGGCTAGCGCTGTCGTCAGATCGGTGAAAATCTTTTCCGCAGCGCGGAGCGCAGCGTCGGCTTCCATCACCCTGGCATCGGCGCCGCTGCGGCGGC
>DAISKM010000273.1:0-755 GCA_036820945.1 Pseudolabrys sp. | reverse complement strand
TTCGTTGCGGATAGTCTCTTCTTCGGTTGCGACGCGTGCGATGGCCTGTTCGGCATCTGCGGCAAGGCGCTGCTCCCGCTCGCTATCGGCCGCAAACTGAACGAGCCTCAGATCGAGTTCGACGATGCGGTCCTTGGCGCGAGCCTCTTCGCGATCAAGATCCTGCAGCGCAACGTTAAGACGATGCAGTGCGGCGCCCGCGCGCGCCTCGGCGCCGCGCAATTCGGGAAGCGATGCTGCGGCGAGCACCTGACGTTTCGAGGCCTCCGCTTCAGCTCCGACACGCTCAGCGACCGTGCGCACGGAGAGATCCTTCGCGCGCTCGGCTTCGCTCACCTCTGTGTTCGCGGAATTCCAGCGCAAATGGTAGAGCGTCGCCTCGGCCTTGCGCACCTGCGACGATACGGTGCGGTAGCGGACCGCCTGCCGCGCCTGCTTTTTCAAGCCATCGATCTGCGCCGTTAATTGACCGATTACGTCTTCGACCCGCAGGAGGTTGGTCTCGGCGGCCTTCAGCCTGAGCTCTGCCTCATGCCTGCGGGCGTGCAGCCCGGCAACTCCGGCAGCTTCTTCCAGCACGCGGCGGCGCTGTTCGGGCTTAGCCTGGATGATCTCGCCAATGCGGCCCTGGTGCACGAGCGCCGGCGACCTGGCACCCGTAGAAGCGTCCGCAAAGAGAATCTGGACGTCGCGCGCACGAACCTCGCGCCCATTGATGCGATAGTTTGAGCCGGATTCACGCTCGATCCGGCGCG
>DAISKM010000272.1:2804-5396 GCA_036820945.1 Pseudolabrys sp. | reverse complement strand
ACATGGTGCACGGTGCGGATCACCGTGAACGCGTCCACGCTGGAGGCGGCGGTAACCGCAGATATGACCATGTCCGTGTCACGCACCGCGTCGCTCGCGGAGGAAGCGATGCGCACGCCCATCGTTTCGCCTGCCGATTTCAGTGGTGCACCGGCGCTTTCCGGAAACAGAATATCCCAGGCGGCAATACGGTCGATGCCGGTATCGCGCAGGCCGGAAGCGATCGCCTGGCCGGCCTCGCCAAAACCGATGAACGAAATGCGCGGTGTGTTGCGGCGGCTCATCGATAATCTGCGCTCACGAATCCGGCACACCAGGGATTGGTGGCGTCCCCTTGGTATGAAATGACTTTATCGTCTGCAGGCCCCATGCCTGTCCCTTCTTGCGCTCCGCCTCGGTCCAGGTGATCGGCTTCCAGTCGGGTGCCAGCACAAGCCTCGCACCCGCGCATGACACCTCGACCCGGTTGCCGCCTGGCTCGTACACGTAGAGAAAAAACGTCTGCTGGATCGCATGCTTGTGGGGCCCGGTCTCGATGTAGACGCCATTCTCGAGAAAAACATCGGCGGCGCGAAGCACGTCTTCTCGCGCATCGAGCGCGAAGGTGACGTGGTGCAGACGGCCCTTGGTGCCAGTGTGGTCGCGCGTGTATGCAAAATCGTAGCTCTTGTTGGTCGCTGTCATCCACATGCCGGCTTCGCTGCCATCGTCGAGCACGATCTGCTCGGTGAGCTTGAAGCCGAGATAGTTCTGAAAGAATTCGCGGTTGGCCTTGATGTCGACCGCAAGTCCGTTGAAATGGTCGATCCTGCGTACGTTGATGCCGCGTGCGGGAAAACGTTGCGCCTGGTTCTTGAGAGCGGGCTTGAGTTCGGGCGGCGCCTCGTACCATTCGGTTTCGTAGTAGATCTCGAATTTATGGCCATCGGGGTCGGTGAATACGAATGTCTTGCCGTGACCAAGATCGCCGTCGCTCCAGCCGATGTCGAAGCCGGAACCCTTCAACGCAGCGGCACGCCGTTCCAGCGCCTGCGGCGAGCGCGTGCGGAAGGCGGCATGGCCTAGACCGGATGAATTCGAAGCCGTCAGCTTGAGCGAATATCGCTCATAGTCGTCCCACCCTCGCAGGTAGACGCTGTCACCTTTCGCGCCGCTCTGGGTCATGCCCATCACGTCGATGAAGAATCTGCGGCTTTCCTCGAATTTGGGAGTCAGAAGTTCGACATGGCCGAGATGAGCAATGTCGTGAATTGGTTCAGTTGCCATGGCTTTTCTTGTGGGTTGTTGGTCAATTCTGCCGAAGCGTGCGAACGAAAGCCAGTACAAGGTTGTTGGCCGGCATTGGGACTATGTCGGCCGCGGTCAGGCCAGCGTCTTGCGCCAACACATTGAGGTCGTCAACATCGCGCACGCCCCATTGCCGGTTTTCGGCACGCAGCGTGGCATCGAATTCCGCATTGCTCGGCGCGGTGTGCTTGCCGCCACGCTTGAATGGCCCATAGACAAAAAGGCAGCCGTCCTCCTTCAACAGTCGGCCTGCACCGGCTATCAGATTTTGCGATATCGACCACGGCGAAATGTGCAACACGTTTATGCAAAGCATGGCGGTGAGCGCGCCTCCTTTGCCGCCGTCGCCTGTCCATGTCCAATGCGGATCGGCAAGATCAATTCGCTGCGGCGCGCGCAGATTCACAAGTCCTGAATGGGCCCGCCAGGCGGCGATGCTCTTCAGATGCGAGTCGTAAATATCGCTCGGCCACCAGTTCAATTGTGGTGTGCGTCGGGCAAATTCGGTCGCATGCTGACCGGTGCCACTGCCGATCTCGAGCACATCGCCGGATAGCGCCGAGAGAAAACCTGAAATTGCCGACCAGATCGGCTCGTGATTGCGGTGGTAAGCCGGGCCGTCCAGCCGACCGTCGACGGCGGGCGCCTCGCTGTTCTTGGCGAACTCGACGATGAATTTAACCATGGTTGAAGATCCAAAAGCATTGCAATTAGGCATGACCGGTCGCCGCGGTCAAAGGCGACCGCGCCCCGAAATGAACTACTTTGAGCATTCGTTGTTTTTACCGAGGCGATCGGGCAAAATCAGGTTTTCCGGCGTTCTATCGCTGGACGACGCGGGATACCGCGCGAGCGCCAAATCTGGGAGGACAACATGCGCAAGACTTTTGGGATTTTGGTCGCGCTGATGGCCGGCTTGATGTTGCCGGGCGCGGCTCTCGCGCAGACCAAGATCGTGATCGGCATACCAACCTCTCCGCCGAATATCGTTCACATGCCGCCGATCGTTGCGAAAGAGCTCGGCCTCTATAAAAAGGCCGGAATTGACGCGGAGATCGTGTCGCTCGGCGACGGCACCAAGGTATTTCGCGCGCTGCTGGCAGAAAACATCGATTTTGGCCTGACGCCGGGCGCGCCGACCATCATCGGTCGATCAAACGGCGCCACCGTGAAAGCGCTGACCGCCAATCTGCCGAAGTTCGAAGCCTCGATGATCGTGCGCGCCAACAACAAGACCATGCAGGATCTCAAGAGCAAGCGCATCGGGATCCAGGAGCCCGGTGGTTTTGCCGACATCCTGAGCCG
>DAISKM010000272.1:0-2794 GCA_036820945.1 Pseudolabrys sp. | reverse complement strand
GTCCTGCGGGCGGCGAAGGTCGATCCCAAGGAGGTCAACTTCGTCAGCATTGCGAGCGAGGACGTTCCTGCGCTCGTCGCCGACCAGGTCGATACCGCGATCCTGCACGTTGAGCAGGAGATGCTTGCCAAGAGCAAGGTACCGGATCTGCACGCCATCGGCCGCATGTGGGAGCTGCAACCGAAGACGCTGTATACTTTCCTGTCGGCCAACGAAAAGACCATCAGGGACAAGCCGGCGCTCGTGCAGGCGGTCGTTTCAGCCAATATCGAGGCCACCCGGATCATCTACACGGACAAAGCGAAAATCATGCCGATCCTGGTAAAGCAAACCGGTTATCCGGAGAAGATCCTGTCCGACAGCTACGACTTCATGGTCAAGGAATGCATTTGGGACGCCAACAGCGGACTCAGCACCGAGCGGATCAATTTCACCGCCGACCTGATGACCAAGGTGGGCAATATCAAAGAGGGCAAGACGCCGACATATGAGGATGTGGTCGATACGACGTTTGCGAAAAAGGCGATCGAACAACTCGGCGAATGGAAAGGGCCGATCTGTCCGACGGCGGCGTTCTGAGCGGCGCTGATCAAGGCCGGCCGGGCACCGCCATCAGCGGCGCCCGTCGCACTCGAGGATCAATGCGACCCCGGGAAAAACGACGATGACCGTTGCCAATCAAGTCGAGGCTGATTCAGTTGCCGCGGGCGAGCCGCGCGCGGCGGCGGTTACGACATCATGGTGGGAACGGCCGGCGCTGTTCCGCTATGGCTTTGTCCTCCTGATCCTTGTCGTCTGGGAAATCGTCGGTCCCTTCATCAACCCCATCTTCTTTACCTATCCCACGAAGATTGCCGCCGCCTTCTACACGACGACGGTGTCCGGCGAGCTGCCGTACTTTCTTGCGCAAAGCCTGGAGGTCATGATCTATGGCTTGAGCATTGCGCTCATCGTCGGCATCCCCCTCGGTATCGCGATGGCGCGCGTGCGCTGGCTCGACTGGGCGCTCGATCTGCCCATCAACGCACTTTATGCAACACCATTGGTCGCCGTCGTACCACTGCTGGTGCTGTGGTTCGGTATCTATCTGAAGGCCAAAATCATTGTCGTCTTTCTGTTCGCGGTGTTTCCGGTCCTGATCAACACTTACCAGGGCGTCCGCGAGTGCGACAAAAACATGCTCGAAGTCGCGTATTCGTTTCGCTCGAGCGAATGGCGGGTATGGCAGGACGTTCTGCTGCCGTTTGCAGTTCCCTACATTCTCGCCGGGATAAGGCTCGCGATCGGGCGCGGACTGATCGGGATGATCATTGCCGAGTTCTATACGACCATTTCAGGCCTGGGCTTCATGATCACGCGCTACGCCAACGTATTCGAGATGGACAAGACCTTTGTGCCTGTGATCGTGCTGATGGTGCTAGGCGTTTCGCTGACCTCGCTGCTGAAATGGGCCGGGCGTCGCATCGCGCCCTGGAGCAGCGCCAACCGCTAGACTTCCGCCGTATTGAATTTGTCGTGCCGGCGCGCAAACTTGTTTTGCCGGCATTTCGCACGTCTGCGCGGGAGGCGCGCCATGATCCTGGGCCTGTCAGTTCAGAATTTTACAATCGTTCACGTCGTCATCAGCCTGATGGCAATTGCAAGCGGTATAGTGGTGTTGATCGGCATGTTTGGCTCGCGCCGATTGCCAGGCTGGACGGCATTTTTTCTGCTCACGACCGTGCTTACCAGCGTGACGGGGTTCCTGTTTCCGATCCGCGGCTTTACCCCCGCGATCGGTACCGGCATCGTCTCGTGCGTATTGCTCGCGTTGGCGCTCTATAGCCTCTATGGCAAGCGTCTCGCCGGCGCCTGGCGCTGGATCTACGTTGCCACTGCCGCGGGCGCACTTTATCTCAACGTGCTGGTACTGATCGTCCAATCGTTCCAGAAATTGCCATTCCTCAAGCCACTGGCGCCGACCCAGTCAGAGCCGCCGTTCCTGATCGCGCAAGTCATCGCGCTCATTGCCTTCCTTTTGCTAGGCATTGCTGCGGCGCGTAAATTTCGTCCCGCCCAGGACCTGACTACGGGTTGATTGAATCGCGACAGCAAAGGGGCGTCCAAAATGGAAGAAGCCGCCGGCACCGGCGGCTTCAGCCAAGTACCGAACCCGCGAAGCTTACTTAAGCTGCGTCGAGATGCTGTCGAACTTCGCGTTCAGGCTCGAGCCGATCGCGTTCACGGTCGCAATGATCACGACCGAAATGCCAGCAGCGATGAGGCCATACTCGATCGCGGTGGCGCCGGACTCGTTCTTCAGGAACGCAACAACCTTAGACATGAGACATCCTCCATGTGGCCGAAACCAGTAATCATCTGTACAGATGACGGCAGGACCGTACCGTTTGCCCGTTAAAAAGGCGCTTCACCGGAGTAGGAGGAATTGTTTCAATTCTTATGGAAAAAGGCGGGGCCTTTTCAACGCTATGGCGGCGAAAGCAAAGCGATTGTCGTCGAGGCCCATTTTTTCAGATGAATCCATATCAAGTCAGCCCGAGGTGGAACGGTTGGCAATTCTTGGCTGGCGCGCGCTAAGGCTCATATTAACGAGCCATTATCCACACCGACGAAGAGTTTGAAATTCTTGGATCCCAGACAGCCGGACTAGTTGTCTTCAGCACGATCAACATAGATCAAGCCCGCTTTGGCAAGCGGCTCGCGCATTTTGTACATGTCCAGGCTCAGCGTGCCGGCCTCGGCATCGGCACGGGTCGCGTGCGGCTGAGCTTTTCCAGCACCAAAAAGCCGCTCC
>DAISKM010000271.1:0-5403 GCA_036820945.1 Pseudolabrys sp. | reverse complement strand
CTTCTTGACCTGAGTCAAATGCGACGTGGTCCAGCCCGCGCGCTTGAAATGCCTCAATTTCTCAACCGTAACAGCGATGCTCGATTGAGCAGAACCAGCGTCCGGGGGGATAAGCGGGCAATCAGTTCGGATCGTTCCAGTTCAGTGATGGTTCGACTGACCGTCTCGATGGTGAGCCCTAGGTGATCGGCAATATCCTGGTGGGACATCGGAAGATCGAGGTATTTCGCGGTTCCCAACCTTCTCGACAAATCGAGCAGGAAGGTTGCGACACGACACCTCGCACTCCTGCTCATCAGCAGAGCGTGCTCCTGGGTACGCCGAAGTTCGTTCGTTGTGGCCGCCAACAGGAAACTTCCAATTCGACTGTCACGTGCGGCGACGGCCAGCAAGGCACTGCGCTTGAGATACAGCACCATTGCATTCGTCGCTGCCTCGGCGGAAAGCGGATGGTTCAGGTCGGTCCAGCCAAACAGCTCTCCCGGCAAATAAAAGTCCGCGATGCTGCGGGCGCCGTCTTGAAAGGTCCGGCAGCTGCGGACGATTCCATCCAGAACCAGGAATATGTAATCGGCTGGATCTCCTTCGCATACGATGACCTGGTCCCGATGGTAACGGATAGGGCCGCGCCGAAGGGCAACAATGGTGCGCTGCACCAGTTTCTGGTCGTCGACCTCCAAAAACGGGCAAGCAATTGGTGCCTTTACGATTCCCTCGTCGAAGTGCTTGCGCAGAGGCGGGCCGGGCCCCTTGATCACCTTGAAGTGGGCCATTTGTTCCCCCAATGGTTTGGCCTCACGGGATTCAAGGGATAAACGGCCTGCAGATTTTAGAAAGTTGGACCTTGGCCCAACTTCGGTAGCGGCGGGAGTGGCAGGAGGGGGCGATGCTACGGCAATTTATCGTTGGCGGAGGCGTGAGCGTCTGCAACATCGCAATTCACGCCCTCATGATGACCCTGGTCGTGCAGGTGGCCAGGATAACAGCGAAAAGCGAGACGACGCATTCATCGCTATTGCTGATCGGCGTCATGATTGCAGCCGTCTCGGTTCTCATGATCGCGCACGCGTTCGAAGTCATCGTCTGGTCGTTGGCCTACTGGTTTGTCGACGCGGCGCCCGGCTCCAAGCTCGTGTATTTTGCATTCGTCAATTACACGACGCTGGGCTATGGCGACGTGATTCCAGCGCAGCGATGGCAACTGCTCGGCCCGATTACGGCGATGAACGGCGTATTGCTGTTTGGCTGGTCGACCGCCGTTATTTTCGAGATCCTGCGCAGGACGATGGCCGTCGCCGCCTCGGAGGGCCGGGAACGCGTAACGCGCGTTAGTCCATAAACGGCCTGAGCGGGATTACATCAAACGGACGCCAAGTAAATTTACTGCCTTGCTGGCTGCGTTTCCGTCTTGATCTCGCTCTTATCATTCTGCTCAAGCGCCTCGCGTGGCACGACCCTGGCCTGTGTATACCAGACAATGAGTCCGCCGACGCAGGGCATGATCGGGGCGGAGACCGTCACGTTCTTCTCGTCGATGTTCCCGCTTTTCGATGTTAGTATGGTCGACATATGATGTCCTTCGCGGACTTCGCTCACTCGCCTGAATAGACCTGTTTCGCCGATCCTTTTGTGAGGTACTTCACTCTCGCGCCGCAGAATCCTGAACCATGAGGAGGGGCTCTCATGATTACGGTTCCCGAGCTGGCATCCGAGGCGCTGGGAAATTTCCTTTTCACCCAATTGAGCCGCAGGTTTCACTCGACCGAGGCGCAACTGACCGAGATCATTCCATCGGTCGCCCGCCTGTCTCTCGAGTGCATTGGAAACAGCGATGCGCTCTATCACAACGTCGAGCATACGATGCTCGTCACGCTGGTCGGTTATGACATCATGAAGGGAAGGGCGCTGCTGACGCCCACCACCCCAAGTGATTATTCGCATCTTCTTGTCGCGTGCATGTTCCATGACATCGGCTATGTGCGGGGCATTCTGAAGGGCGATGGCGCCGACGGCTATGTCGTCGATGGGCGCGGCAACAAAACGGTGATCCCCCGTGGCTCATCCGATGCATCGCTTTTGCACTACCATGTCGACCGATCGAAACTGTTCGTCATGGAGCGTCTCGCCAATCATGAGTACCTGGACGCAAAACGGATTGCGCGCGCCATCGAGTTCACGCGCTTCCCGGCGTCAACTGTCGAGCCCGACGACAACGGCAACGAAGAGGGCTCGCTTGTCCGGGCCGCCGACCTCATTGGCCAGCTCGGCGATCCGCAATATTTGCGGAAGGCCAATGCTCTTTACTATGAATTCGAGGAAGTCGGTCTCAACCGGCAGCTCGGCTATGAGTCCCCCGCCGATCTCACCGAACTCTATCCGCAGTTTTACTGGAAGACCGTTTCTCCGCACATTCAGAGCGCGATCCGCTATCTCAATGTGACGTCGAGCGGACGCCAATGGATTGCGAACCTCTACAGCAACGTTTTCCGCGCAGAACGCGATCTGAACCTTTGCGGACCGGAGCTCTGATCGAGATCATCCCAGACCAGGGGCTTTGGCACGGTCAATTCGCCGATTCTATCCAGCGCAGAAACCGGCCACCTGCGACGCCCCGTGTTAGCGCAAGGTTGTATTCCTGGAACACTTCGGCTGTGGCCCAACCACCCTTGGGCCAGGTCTCGATTGCGGCCTGCAGCCGGCGGAGGTCGATGATCCGCCTGGCCAATGGAGACTTTGTTAGTTCGTCGATCTGCGATGCGAGCTCCGATCGCTGAATTTCGATTTTTTCGTACCAGTCGGCACCCTGCAGACCGCTCAGGCGATTGGTGAGCACGATTTCGGGAAGCACTCCCCACATCGCGCGCCGGACCAGTGAGCGATCGATGCCTTCGGCGAGATACTGTTCGGGGGGAACACCGAAGCAGTACGAGACCAGGTCCATATCGGCCGTGGGATCGCGGACTTCGACGCCGGTGACGGCTTTCTCCGCCCCATGCCAATCGCCGATGTAATCGACCTGGGTCAGTCCCCGCGTGCGCTCGTCTCGCCGCATCCGATAGAGAAAATCGTGGCCGGCTTTCTTCGCGCGCACATCGATGGCCATTTCTGCTGCGAAGTTGGCGTCGATCGCAGCATGATCCTGCCAGGGCGCGACCCGCCTCGGCCGGCGCCAACGATCGGCCCAGTCGCCGAGACGCGCAGGGACAAGGGGTTCAAGCAACAGCTTGCGCAGCGCCACCCACCGCGAATAGGGAGTGGTCCGATAGTAGAGCTGCCACTGTCGGAACGCCAAAAACAGTCTGCCGCGAAGCAAATGGCTGACCGTTTGCGACCAACCGTTCCAGCTTATTGTGTAATTTCCATAGAGGCCGCCTAGAAGCACGCGGTGCCCTTGCGCGCGGGCCCGCTGAAGAATGGCCATGCTCCAGCCGAAGTTGGTCGGGTTGCGGACCGGGCCACCTAGCGCAACAAAGAAACGTTCGAGCTGTGCAAAGTCACTGCATTCATCGTTGTGCACATATTCGACGTCCATGTTGCCGACGTGCTTCTGAATGGCCTCGACATAAGGCGTCTCGTCGGCGTAGCAGCCCCCGGGCACAGGTCCGTTGAAATTGCGGCGAGGCACGCCGGTGAAAGCGAGAAGTCGCTGGTTTTTTTCAATCAGAGCGCGGGCGGCAAGCGCGGACACCGACGACGAATCGAGCCCTCCACTGAGCATAGACCCGATCGGATGGGCGCTGCGCATTTGCCGGCGCACCGCCGTATCGAGACGTTCGCGCAGGCCGTCCGCATAGTCTTGATCGGAGGCGAGACGGACCGGCTTTATGTCGGCTGGCGACCAATAGCGCCGCTGCACTGTCGAACCGTCGGGGCCTACGCGAAGCGTGTGCGCAGGCGGGACCCGAAAAACGTTGCGGTACATCGTCGTAGCGTGGTCGGAATGATTGAGCACCAAAAAATCGGCTAGCTTCTCCTCGGACAATTCGCGCGGCACCTCGTCGAAAGCAAAGAGTCCATTGGGCATGCTCGCGAATGCGAAAAATCGCCGGCTTCGATGCCACATCACCACATTCAACCCGAGGTGATCGCGAGCCAGCGTCAAAGTGCGGCTGCGGGGGTCCCAGATCGCCACGGCGAAGGGGCCGCGCAACAACGGCCAAATGTCGTCGCCGAGCTTTTCCCAGCCAGTGAGGATCACGCGCGAGTCCGACCATTCCATTGCGTCCTGGCGTGCAACTCCGATTCGCGCCAGCAGTTCATCGCGATTGTCGATGCGTGCGTCGGCGGTGACCAGCGCGCCGCTCGCGCCTTGTTGCGGCTGGCGATCGAATCGATCTTCGGGGGTCATCCGCATCAGCGCGTGCACGACGCCAACCGTTTGGCTTATGCGTATGTCGGTTCGATCGGGGCCGTACTGCCGAAGCGCACCTGCAACGCGCTCAAGTTGCCGCTGGTCTGCGGGCTGGCCATCGAGCCTCATCAATCCGGCGATTGCACTCATAAGTGTACTCCGCCGAACTCAGCCAGGCGCACGTATCCGGCCTCTGTACTGCCGATATTGATTTTCTGCTTGCCGACTTCGACCCAGGCATGGGCGGCCAGACCGCTTTCCTTCCGGGCAACGCCGAGGCAAAGCCGGCTCGCGATCCCGCGTCGCCGCAGCATGGCGTGGGCCGCCAGCGCGCGAGGTAGGCAAAGCGCGTTAATCCAGGGTTTTACGGCGGCTGTCTCAACAGCCCATGCTATCCAGTTTGCCTCATCACCAGCGAAACGATTAATGCGCCGTGGTGGCCGGTCGGCCCAGGAGAAAATGCGAGCAGGGGGGATAACCCGGACGGCGAGCCGCGCCAAAATAATCATCACGGCGGCTTCACGCAGGTATATGCGCCTGATCGTCTTCAGCTTCATTGTGCCGCTTCCGGTGGCATCGTGCGTATCAGCTGTTGCTCCAGGAGTGTTTGAAGGAAAGGCGTCACTTCGCGGGCGACCGTTTCCCTGTCTACGCGATAATTCTGCGAAAGGCTGTCAAAGATCCTGCGGATCGGGCAGGGCTCTGCAAGCATGCTCCAGATTTCAGTTCCGATGCGATTGAAATCGAAGTACGCGCCGGCGCTTAGACTCATGACAACGAAGCGACCGTCGAGCTCGGCAGCGGGCAATGTCTTGTCCTGCACAAGGACGCTATCGGGCGACAGGTTCAAACGACGCAACTCCGCAATCGCATGGTTAATCCGATCGTCATCATCGAGGAATAATGCCAACTGCGGCTCGATGGCGCAAAGCCAACGAACATTTCTCGACGACGTGCGAGCAATAATTCTATTTCTTGGTGCGCGCCGCGAGTGGGAACGCCAACTCGAAGGAAAACCCGAGTTTCGTTGCCGGCTCGGAAGGCGGCTGCGG
>DAISKM010000270.1:0-5435 GCA_036820945.1 Pseudolabrys sp. | reverse complement strand
CGCGAAGAACACGAACCCGACTAGGTCGGCCCCCGAATCGAGCGCTACATCAATCGCTTGCGGGGTTCTGAGGCCGCAGATTTTGACCGACAGAGGCATTATGAGCCGCGTTCTAGCGCCTTATTGTTTTGGCCGCAAAGCCGAACAGCGGGACTGAGTTAAGGAATTGGTGGCGGAATAGCGGCGTAGGGCGCCGGATCGGCCGATGTCTGCGATGATCCGGGCGCAAAGCGCCGGCGGATCGAGTCCAACTCCTGATGCAGGGACCGGACCTCGCCATCAAGTTTGCGGGCCGTCCGTCGCCACCTGGTTTGGCCGATCCATACCGCGGCGCCTCCGATCAGCACGCCAAGAATCATCAGCACGAAGATAAGCACGAACAGCGGCAAGGTCGCCGCATAGGCAGGGCTTGTCGAGGACAATGGGTCAAAAGAAACCGTCACCGACTGCCGGTTCGCGACCGCAAAGGCAACAATCACTATCGCCAGCGGCAGGACAATCAGCATCGAAACGATTCTGCGGAGCATCTTTTGATCAGCCCGTGTAAAATGTCATGGCCGGGACGAACCCGGCCATGACCATAGCATTCCGACAGTCTAAGGAACCAGAAGCCCTACATCGTATCCGGGCGGTTAAGCCGCTCGCGCATTTCCTTGCCCGTTTTGAAAAACGGCACAGACTTTTTGTCGACCGCAACATGGGCGCCGGTACGCGGGTTCCGCCCGGTACGGGCCGGCCGGTGCTTGACCGAGAAAGCACCGAAGCCGCGCAGTTCAACTCGGTCACCCTTCGCCATTGCAGTGGTGATCTCGCCAAGGATGGCGTTGACGATGTTCTCAACGTCGCGCTGATAAAGATGAGGATTCTGGCCCGCAATACGCTGAACGAGTTCTGACTTGATCATCGATGCCGCCCTACCCCGTCAGTTAGACGATGGAGGGTGCCAAAGCGCCAAGAGACCGTCAAGATTGAGTCGCTCGACAGCCTGGAGCGCACCCCACTCCTCGATGCGGTGTGCAATGACGTTCAGGCCCAGCGTTTCGAACGTCCAGGCGGCGACGTGCAGGAAGGACAGGTCACTGAAGCGCGGTTGCAGTGAATAGTCTCGCACAGGGGTGTTCGCCGGCACCTTTTTCTCCTTCTCAAGCCAGGCTAAGGCCGCCTTTTCGTTTCCAAGGCTGTCCACGAGCTTGAGGCCAACCGCCTGCCGGCCAGTGAACACACGGCCATCGGACACCTGTGTCAGCTGGCTGTCGTCCATACTGCGTCGATCCTTCACGAGACCTTTGAACCAACTGTAGGAATCGAGGACGATCGCTTCGATTGCGGCACGCGCTTCCGGGCTGGTTGGCTCGAAGCCATTGGGCGCGGCCTTTAACGGCGAGGATTTCACCTCTTCGACCTTGATGCCGATTGTTTTGAGCACGTCGGAAAAATTCGGATACTGAAAGAGCACCCCGATCGAACCGACCAACGACGTTTCCTGCGCGACGATATGCTCAGCCGAGAGCGCGGCGATATATGCGCCGGATGCGGCGAGTCCGTCGACAACGACGACCATGGGCTTCTTGGCCTGCAGTTCACGCAAGGCGGCGTAAAGCTGTTCGGAACCGGCGGTCGTTCCCCCGGGACTATCAATGTGGACGATCACAGCGCGCGCGGCAGAGCGGCCAAGGCGAGCCAGTGCCTCGACGCGATCCTGATTCGTGCGAATCAAGCCCTGAACCTTGACCCGCGCGATATAGGCCCCGGGAGTTGTGAAGCGGCTGCCTGGCACAAACACGGCGGCTGCGCCAACGATAGCTGCCAAGGCAATCACCAGCGCACTCACGCGCCAAAAGGTAAGCTTGCGCCTTATCCGGCGGCGATCGACGATTGCATCGGCGTCGAGCGACATGGCTTCACTCCTTCAGTGAATCGAGGCAGGATCCTATCCGGCAATTGCGAGCTTGGCTCGCTCATCCAACCGACTCTCAACAAAGTGATCTTACAGCAACCGATGCCCCTGGGGATCGCCCAAGGGCATCGTATTTGATTGCAGTCTCGGCGCTCAGTCTTCGGGGCCCAGTCTTCAATCCTCGGCTTTTTCGGTTTCATTTTCAGGCTTGTCGCCCGCCCGCTGCTTGAGCGCGGCACCCAGGATGTCGCCAAGCGAGGCGCCGGAATCGGCGGTGCCGTACTGGGCGATTGCTTCTTTCTCCTCCGCGACCTCAAGCGCCTTGATGGAAACGCCGACCTTGTGCGTCTTGCGATCGAACTGCGTGACGCGCGCGTCTACTTTTTGCCCGACCGAGAATCGCTCGGGACGTTGCTCGCCACGATCGCGTGCCAGATCTGCGCGCTTGATAAAGGCCGTCAGATCGGTGCCGACAATCTTGACGTCGATGCCCGACTCTTTCACCTCGGTCACCTCGCAGGTGACAACTGATCCCTTCTTGAGATCGCCCGCCGATTCCATCGGATCGCCGGCCAGTTGCTTCACGCCGAGTGAAATCCGTTCTTTCTCGACGTCAACATCAAGGACCTGCGCTTTGACCATGTCGCCTTTCTTGTATTCCTCGATCACCTGCTCGCCGGGGCGCTTCCAGTCCAGATCGGACAGGTGGACCATGCCGTCGACATCGCCATCGAGGCCGAGAAATAGTCCGAATTCTGTCTTGTTCTTGACTTCGCCTTCGACGGTGGAGCCCGGGGGGTGTTTCTCGACAAATACCTCCCACGGATTGCGCATGGTCTGCTTCAGGCCGAGGGAGATCCGGCGTTTTACGGGATCGACCTCGAGGACCTGTACTTCGACTTCCTGCGAGGTTGAGACGATCTTGCCCGGATGAACGTTCTTTTTTGTCCAGGACATTTCGGACACGTGAATCAGTCCTTCGATGCCGGGCTCGAGCTCCACGAATGCACCGTAGTCCGTGATGTTGGTGACGCGTCCCTTGAAACGCGCCCCCACGGGATATTTGCCCTCGATGCCCTGCCAGGGGTCGTCGAGGAGCTGCTTCATGCCAAGGGAAATGCGGTGGGTTTCATGATTGATCTTGATGATCTTCACCTTCACCTGCTGACCGATGTTGAGCACCTCGGTCGGATGATTGACGCGCCGCCAGGCGATGTCGGTCACGTGCAGCAACCCGTCGATGCCTCCGAGATCCACAAACGCGCCGTAGTCGGTGATGTTCTTGACCACGCCGTCGATGACCTGACCTTCCTCGAGGTTCTGGACAAGTTCCTGGCGCTGCTCGGCGCGAGTCTCCTCGAGCACGGTGCGGCGGGAAACGACGATGTTGCCGCGACGGCGATCCATCTTCAGGATCTGGAACGGCTGCGGTGCATTCATGAGCGGAGTGACGTCGCGAATGGGCCGGATGTCCACCTGCGATCGCGGCAGAAAAGCCACGGCACCATCGAGATCGACGGTGAAGCCGCCCTTCACCTGGTTAAAGATGACGCCTTGCACTTTCTCGCCGCTGTTGAATGCCTTCTCCAGCTTGCCCCAGCTTTCCTCGCGCCGCGCCTTGTCGCGGGAGAGCACGGCCTCACCGAGCGCATTCTCCACCCTCTCAAGATAGACTTCGACCTCGTCGCCGACCTTGAGGTCGGCTTGCCGTCCGGGCCCGCTGAATTCGCGCAGCGCCACGCGTCCCTCGGTCTTTAAGCCGACGTCGACGACGGCAAACTCCTTTTCAAGGGCGACGACCTTTCCCTTGATAACGGAACCTTCCTGCAGATTTCCGCTGCCGAAGGATTCATCGAGCAACTTGGCGAAGTCTTCACGCGAGGGTGCTGTTGCGGTGGCCATGGATTCTCCTGTATGCGGCGCGCCGGGGTTTGAATGGCGTTCCAAATGCACGGGCCGAAGGTCCCGCAGACCAACGGCAGCCTCCGGGAATCCCCGGTCGGCCGGCGCTAAATACCGTGCTTTCGGAACGATGGTTCTATCAGGCGCGCGTTACGCAGAGACTCGAGCGGGACTTTGTCCTCCAAGACGAGGGGTGGTCAGCCACGCCCTCGGCCCGCTCGGCTAGCCTCGACGATGTCGATGGCGGCCCGGATGGCCGCGTCTATATCCAAATGCGTGGTATCGAGCAAGTGCGCATCAGGCGCCCGCCTTAAGGGCGCGGCAGCGCGATTTTGGTCGCGTTCGTCCCGCTTGCGGATATCGGCCAGCACAGCGGCCTCGTCAATATTGCGACCCTGTGCCCTGTATTCGGCTGAGCGTCGGCGGGCACGGACCTCGGGTGTCGCCGTTACGTAAATCTTCACATCGGCGTCCGGACAAATGACGGTGCCGATGTCCCTGCCGTCGAGCACGGCGCCCGGCGGCCGGGCGGCGAATTCGCGCTGGAAGGCAAGGAGCGCGTCGCGCACCTCGGGAATTGCCGAAACGATCGAAGCAGCCTCGCTGATGCTGTGGGCTTTGAGCGCGACTTCATCGAAATGCGACGGATCAAGGGCCTTTGCCGCGGCGGCGGCCGCGTTCACATCGCCGGGACTTTGACCGCCATCGATCACTGCCTTGGTCACCGCGCGGTAAATCAGTCCGGTATCGAGATGCGCCAACCCATAGTGAGCGGCAAGCCGCTTGCCGAGAGTGCCTTTGCCCGATGCGGCCGGGCCATCAATGGCAATGATCATGCGAGATCCGCGCCGATCGAGCGCATCAATTCGACAAAGCCGGGAAAGCTTGTTGCGATGAATGCGCTGTCGTCGATGCGCACGGGATTTTCGCTGCCCAGACCCATCACCAGCGCTGCCATGGCAATGCGATGGTCCATATGTGTCTTGACTTCGCCGCCGCCCGCCGAACGGCCTTTGCCATGGACTACGAGATCGTCGTCTTCAATCTCGACCGTGACCCCGTTTGCGCGCAGCATGTCGGCGGTTGCGGCCAGCCGATCCGACTCCTTCACACGTAATTCTTTCAGGCCCCGCATGCGCGTGACGCCGTCCGCGAAGGATGCCGCGACGGCCAGAATTGGATATTCATCGATCATCGAGGGTGCGCGTTCCGCAGGAACGTCCACGCCCTTGAGTGCGGAGGCGCGCACGCGCAGGTCAACCAATTCTTCTCCGTCGTCGCGCTTTTCCAGTTCTTCGATGCTCGCGCCCATCTCGCGCAATGTGGTCAACAACCCCGTGCGCAGCGGATTTGTCATCACGGCATCGAGTATCAACTCCGAGCCCGGCACGATCAGCGCAGCAACCAACGGAAATGCCGCCGAGGAGGGATCTGCCGGCACCACAATATTTGCCGGCTCGAGCTCGGGCTGTCCATGCAGAACAATACGACGGCCGTGCTCGCCGTGAGCCTTGCTCGTGATCTTCGCGCCGAAATGCTTCAACAACCGTTCGGTATGATCGCGCGTTGCCTCGGCCTCAATCACGGTGGTCTCGCCCGCCGAGGACAGCCCCGCCAGCAGCACAGCCGACTTGAG
>DAISKM010000269.1:0-5464 GCA_036820945.1 Pseudolabrys sp. | reverse complement strand
TGGTCGATGGACTCTGGCAACTCGATCCTAAAAACGAAAAGCTCGGTGCAGAGATCATGGTGGGACTCTCAGCACTCAACATGCTCTGTACGAGGTAGGTCCCGAAGACCACGCTAGGAAGCGCCAAAGCAGCGGAAGCCCGGACTCTTTTTTATCTGGTTTTTATGAACCATCAATGATGGCTTTGAAATAGCGACAGCCTCCTTGGTGTTATTACAACGCCTGCAGTGGAGGTTGAAAGAGATGATGCGCACGATTTTGGTGGCTGCCGCTGCTCTTGCATCGGTAAGTTTCAGTCCAGGACACGCGGAGGCCGCCCAGGCTTCCTGGTGCGCGGTGATCAGCCTAGGCCCAGGTAGCGTCTACGAAGACTGCCAGTATCACTCGTTCGAAGACTGCTACCGCAGAGGCAATATTTTGGCGGGCAATATAGGCTTCTGCAATCCGAGCCCGTACTACGCCCCTGGATCCGCGGAGCAAAGGCAGACCCGGAAACGTCGCGCTCGTGTCGAATAGGTCTGCATTGTTAATCCTTGCTCGCGGCGATGACCGGCTCTCTGCAGCTTTGAGAATCCCGGCGACCACTCAATATTCGTTCGTGCGCCAGCAGTGACACGGGCTGTGGACGGTACGTTTTAGATAAATTTTAGCGCCTGATGGCCAGAATTTACTGTTCGTAGCACCGACCCGAGTTCCTCGGACCAGTAGGCTCTCTCAAGCTTCCGCCCTGATGGCTCTTCCGGTCCCCCGGTCGCAATCGGGTGGGAGCAGGAGAAAGAGCCGCGATAATTCTTCCCTTCGCGGCTCTTCTTCCTCCCTGAACTCCTCAATGTCAGGACGCGCTCTCACCGCTCGTCAGACAGAAGAGGGAGCCGCAGCGATTGCCGACACGCTGCGGCTCTTTTCTATTACCTGCAGTCGTGGCGAAATATGGCGATGGCTGGTACGGTCACCATCGCCTCCGTCCGCGCTCACGGCGTTCTGTCTATTGCCTCGGCAAGAGTGAGGGCGACTGGCCCTGTCATCATTTCGGGAAGCTTCCGATTGATCGCTTCCAGGCCGAAGAAGTTTTGAGTGATATCGAGCGCCGCTGCCGCTGCACTGTCTGCGGATGGCAGCGAGCTGATCTGCGACCTGACTACAGCAAGCAACAGGCGGCGCGGCAGAGCGTCGGCTGGATGATGCCGCCAAGCTAGTGGCAGGCACACCGTGGGCCGCTGAAGTTGGACCCAATATTGGACCCAAACTCTTCGGCACTGCGTGTTACAGAGTGATACTAGACGCACTTGCGACACTAGAGAAATCCCCCAAATACTAACCGGGTGATACTCGGCGAGATTGAACGCAACGGTATCGCCCGCCATACTCTACTGATGGAATTGGCGCGTTTTCGGCAACGTCAGCCGGGGCGCGGGCCGCAAGCCGGGATTGCCTTGAGTATTCCAAATCTCATAACGCTGGGCCGCATTTTGCTAGTGCCGATTCTTGTCTGGGCGATCGGGTCCGGAGAGCAATACATGTGGATCGCCTTCGTCCTTTTCCTCGGGGCTGGCGTGAGCGATGCCGTCGACGGGTATTTGGCCAAACGATTTCAAATGACAACCGAACTCGGCGCCTATCTCGATCCGCTTGCCGACAAGGCGCTGATCGTATCCATCTACATCACGCTCGGCATTAACGGATACATTCCCGGCTGGCTGGTCATTCTCGTCGTTTCGCGCGACATCATGATTGTGGGCGCCGTGATTCTGTCGTGGCTGGTCGGGATCCCGGTCAAGGTGAAGCCACTGCTTGTCTCCAAGCTCAACACCGTTGCCCAGATTGCATATGCCTGCGTGGTATTGGGCACGGTCGGCTTCGGCTACTCGTGGCCGATGGTGACGCTGATCCTCATGGCGCTTGTCGCGAGTTTGACGCTCCTGTCAGTTGCCGCCTATGTGGCTGAATGGGTGCGGCATATCAACTCGACGGCCATCAAGTCGTGAGCCCACGAAATCCATCGCGTCTGCGTGGCGGCGCTGCCGCAACTCCCCCTCTTGTCCAGCGCCAATTGCTGTTTTGGCTGGCAGGATTGCTGTTGTTCGTCCTGATGTTGTGGCTGCTCAGAGATATCATGTTGCCTTTTGTGGCCGGCCTCGCGATTGCCTATTTGCTCACCCCTATCACGGATCGTCTTGAGCGTCTGGGCGTGAACCGCCTCGCAGCAGCGCTGCTGATCATAACGATCGTGGTGCTCGCCTTGATCTATCTTATTTTGCTGATGGCACCCATTCTTGCCGGACAATTGTCGTCGTTCTTCGAGAGTGTCCCCGGCTACATCACGAAATTGCAGAGCCTGTTAAGCGACCCAAGCCGACCCTGGCTTCAAAAACTGTTGGGGGCAGGCCTCAGCGCGGACAAGTCCATCGGCGATCTGATGACACAGGGTGTCGGCTGGCTGACCTCGTTCTTGCATTCGCTTTGGTCGGGCGGACGCGCGCTGGTGTCCTTGTTCTCGCTCGTCGTGGTCACGCCCGTAGTTGCTTTTTATCTTATCTACGACTGGCACCGCATGATTCGCGCGGTCGACAAATGGATCCCGCCGCAGCACCGTGCCACGGTTCGCGAATTGGCCCGCCAGGTTGACGCGGCGATTTCCGGCTTTGTCCGCGGGCAGACCGGAGTCTGTCTGATCCTGGGCTCATTCTATGCAGTGGCGCTGACGCTGATCGGTCTCAACTTCGGGCTGCTGATTGGTCTGATTTCCGGCTTGATCACTTTCATACCCTATGTCGGATCCATGACCGGGCTCGTGGTGGCGTTTGGCGTTGCGGTCGCGCAGTTTTGGCCAAATTACGGGCCTATTCTCATGGTCCTCGCGGTTTTTCTGGTCGGCCAATTTATCGAAGGGTATGTGCTCGCGCCAAAGCTGGTTGGCGAGAGCGTCGGGCTGCACCCGGTTTGGATCATCTTCGCGCTGCTCGCGTTCGGCTATCTGTTTGGTTTCGTCGGCCTTCTTGTTGCCGTGCCGTTGGCCGCCACGATCGGGGTGCTGGCGCGGTTCGTGCTGCGTCGGTACCTGCAAAGCTCGTTCTACACCGGCAAACCGGATTGACAACTAATGAGCGACACGTACGCCCCGCGTCAGCTCTTATTGGCCCTCGATCATTCGGTGAGCTTCGCTCGCGAGGATTTTCTGAGCGGTCCATCGAACGTTGCAGCACTCTCCCTGGTGGAGCGCTGGCCGGACTGGCCGGACCGGATTGTTGCTCTCATCGGTCCTGAGGGGTCTGGCAAAAGTCATCTCGCCGCTATCTGGGCGGAGGCGACTGGCGCGCGCATATTATCAGCAAGGCTGCTCTCCACGGCGAGCGTGCCGGGAGCACTCGCGACTGGCGCACTGGTTATCGAAGACCTGGAAGCCGTCGATCTTGATGAGCAGGCGCTTTTTCACCTGGTCAATCTTGCGCGCGAAGAGCGAACGTATCTGCTCCTCACATCTCGTTCTGCAGTGGCGAGCTTCCCAATCAGGATTCGTGACCTTGCCTCGCGATTGCGCGCCGTTCCGACAGTGACGATGGCGCCGCCGGACGATACGCTGTTGCGCTCTCTTCTCGTAAAGCTTGCGGCAGACCGTCAGTTGTCCTTCGACGAATCGCTGGTGAATTACCTCGTCAATCGTATCGAGCGCACCTTTTCCGCCGCGCACGCCGCCGTGCAAAAACTCGACCACGAAGCGATGCGGCAACACCGGCCGGTGACCCGTGCCTTGGCTGCCGAAGTTTTGCGCAGCATGTCCACTTGACGGGTCCCCTTGTGGGGCGCGAACTGTCATCCAGCGGCCACTATTATCCGCTACGGAATTCAAATCGGCAGGCAGTCTTTCAAATGGCGGATCGCGGTCAAGGCATTGCATCTATTGGAGAAACCGACCTCCGTGAGAAAGGGGTCGACTCCGGTAAGGCGAGCGCCCCGCCAGCGCTTGCCAATCTGAGAGCGAGCCCCGAGCGGTTCATCAACCGCGAACTGTCGTGGCTTCACTTCAATCGACGCGTTCTGGAAGAGGCGGCCAATGAGAACCAGCCGCTGCTCGAACGCGTGCGCTTCCTCTCGATTTCGGCCAACAACCTCGATGAATTTTTCATGGTTCGCGTGGCCGGGCTGAAAGGTCAGTTGCAGCAGGGCATTCTGACTCAAAGTCCCGACGGTCTTACTCCCGCCGAGCAGATGACCCGCATCGGCGAAGCGGTCTCCCAGCTCGCTCGCGATCAGCAGCAACGCTGGCTGGAGCTGCGTCCAGCATTGGCCGCTGCAAGCGTCGTGCTTGTGGACGCAGCCGATCTCAAGAAGGCCGAGCGCAGCTGGCTCGAAGAACACTTTCTCACTCACGTCTTTCCGCTGCTGACGCCGCTCGCAATCGATCCGGCACATCCTTTCCCGTTCATACCCAATCTGGCTTTCTCTATTGCCTTGCAGCTCGCCCGCAGCAAAGACGGCAAGGCGATGAATGCGCTCATCCGCATGCCGCAGAAGATAGAACGGTTCATCAAGCTCCCCGGTAGCGGCGATCACGTTATTCGATTGATCACGCTGGAAGAAACGACTGCGCTGTTCATCAGCCGACTCTTCCCTGGCTATACGGCAAAAGGACAGGGTGCATTCCGCGCCGTCCGCGACTCCGAAGTGGAAATCGAAGAAGAGGCCGAGGACCTCGTGCGGTTATTCGAAACGGCGCTGAAGCAGCGTCGGCGCGGATCGGTGATCAGGCTCGAGCTCAGCGCGACAATGCCACCGGAGCTGTGCAGTTTCGTGCAGCGCGCGCTGGCAGTCGCCGACGATGAGGTCTTCAGGGTCGATGGTTTTCTCGCGCTCAACGACCTCAATCAGCTTACGAAGCTCGATCGGCCCGATCTCGAATTTACCCCGTACAATCCGCGTTATCCCGAGCGCATACGCGACCACGGTGGCGACTGCTTTGCGGCAATTCGCCAGAAAGATCTTATTGTCCATCATCCTTACGAATCATTCGATGTCGTGGTGCAGTTCCTGCAACAGGCTGCGCGCGATCCCAACGTCGTTGCAATCAAGCAGACGCTTTACCGCACATCGGCTGAATCGCCGATCGTGAAACAGCTTGTGGAAGCGGCTGAAGCAGGCAAATCGGTCACCGCCCTTGTCGAGCTCAAGGCGCGCTTTGACGAGGAGGCCAACATCCGCTGGGCGCGCGATTTGGAACGCGCGGGCACGCAGGTCGTGTACGGATTCATCGAACTAAAAACACATGCAAAACTGTCGCTGGTGGTGCGACGTGAGGCGGGGGAACTGGCGACTTACGTGCATGTGGGAACCGGCAACTATCATCCGGTAACTGCGCGTGTCTATACCGACCTCTCGTTCTTCACCGCCGATGCAGTGATTGGCCGCGATGTGGCGCGTATCTTCAACTACATCACCGGTTATGCGGAGCCGGCCGAGCTCGAACGCA
>DAISKM010000268.1:1116-5469 GCA_036820945.1 Pseudolabrys sp. | reverse complement strand
TTTACCCCCGAAAGCGGACATGTGCGGCGCAACTAGGGATGTCCGCTTTGGGCCAAAAGCAGACACAGGTCAACTGCCTGCCTTTTCCCTTTGCTCTACTGCCAATTGTCTTTGCTCAATGCCCACCATGGTCGACCAAGCACCCAATACGACCGTGACGAGAAGTGTGGTGTACGAAACAGTCACAATGTACATCCCCCAGCGAGAGCCCTGGATGAGCGTAATGCCACCGGCTATACCGAGGAGATAGGCCACAGTTAATGGAATCGCTCGGGACATCTTCATGCCGCCGCGGTGACTGTCGTCCCGGTGTTTATAAATGAAAGTGTAAGAGGTGCTGAGAGCAATCCATAGTCCCACTAGGTTAAGGGCCATTAGCTCAGCACCGAGGAACCATACCGGCTGGGGAACTAGAATAAGAATTGCTTCCACAAGTAATGTGAGAAGATAAAGCGTTTGGTTGTAGGAGCGAACGCGAAACCCGGGATTGCTCACGACGTCGCTGAGATGAATCGACGTAGCGATGAAAAGCAGGCCAATGAGCGCGGCTGACGATGTGCCCAGCATTACGTAGAGATTTTGCCACGCGTCAATCAAGTCCACGCTTTCGGTGTCCATTTTATTTGACCCATTCGTGAGGACAAATGCCATTAAGGGCCAATATCGGACATTCTGACATCGGTCGGCTGTGGCCAAACATAGGACCATTGGCCAACTCGACATCCACTTAAGTCCATCAGGAAAATCAATTTCTAAAAGAGGCACGCGCGTGTGCCGTGAGGTCAAAAGCAAGGAGCGACCAGTATGACCGGGACCCTTCAACGCACCGAGCAAGTGATTACAGTGGCAGAGTTGCGGGAGATGCTGGACGACAAGGATGAGAAGAGCTTCGCCGACTTAACGTCCAAGGGCGTGGCGCAGGTTCAAGGTGGCACTTGGCGGCGCGAGCAGGACGGCCGCTGGCGCTTCTGGCAGAACCCAAACTGGTCCGATGATGATTGACACCACTACTACAGCGAAGCAATGAATGAGCTGCGCATTCGGACCATGCGGCCGGACGAAATCTCTATCGCCATCGACTGGGCCGCGGCCGAAGGCTGGAATCCGGGACTCGCCGATGCCGCCTGCTTCGCTGTGGTAGATCCGGATGGCTTCCTCATTGGCGAACTCGACGGCGCTCCAGCCGCGACCATCTCGTGCGTCAATTATTGCGCGAGCTTCGCCTTCGTTGGCCTGTACATCGTGCGGGAAGACGTGCGCGGCCGCGGCCACGGACTGCGTATATGGAACGCGGCCATTGCGCACGCTGGTACACGAGTGATCGGGCTCGATGGTGTGGTGGCGCAGCAGCAGAACTACGAAAAGTCGGGTTTCAAATTCGCCTATGCGAATGTCCGTTACGGAGGCACCGTCGCCGCGCCGGATGCGCAGCGGGCCGGTGTCATAGCGATGGCCGAAGTCCCATTGGCGGTTGTGGAGGCTTACGACGCGACGGTCTTTCCAGCCCCGCGCACTGCGTTCTTACGCGCCTGGATTGGCTCGCCCGGACATGTCGGGCGCGCACTCGTGCGCGACGGCCAACTCACCGCTTGGGGCGTGATCCGTCGGTGCCGGAAGGGCAGCAAGATCGGCCCGCTTGTTGCCGATGATCGCGACGCGGCCGAAGCGGTGCTGGCAGCTTTAATAACAAGCGCGGGCGGCGGTAAGATTTTCCTCGATGTTCCGAGCGTTAACCGCGATGCGCTCGCGCTGGCGCAAAACTTAGGGCTCGCGCCGGTGTTCGAGACTGCTCGCATGTATACCGGCCCGATCCCGCCGTTGCGGCTGGAGCGAGTATTCGGCGTCACTACCTTAGAGTTGGGGTAGCCTACAATTAAAACAGGAAAAATGACGATGAAAGCGGATCACAAGATTGTTTTCGCTCTAATAGCCGGCGCAGTTATCGGCGGATCCCTCGTACAAGCACTTCACGCCGAGGCCAAACCGCCTGCCTATGTCGTCGGAGAGGTCGACGTGACGAACCACGATGCCTTCTTAAAAGACTATGTTCCACTGGCGATAAAAGCTCTCAGTAAAGGTGGCTATGGCTATAAAGCCATTGCGGTTGGCGGCAAGACGGCCGGGATCGAGGGCGAGCCGCCCAGACGCATTGTCATCAACGCTTTTGCGAATTTGGACGCAGCCGTAGCAGCATATAACTCACCGGCCTACAAAGAAGCCGCGAAGATTGGCAGCAAATACGGAACGTTTCGTATCTACGCTGTCGAGGGATTGCGACGTTGATTGCTTCGCAAGACGGATAACCGGTCGGCGGTTTGATTTCCGGCGATTGGCAAGGGGGATCTAAACATGAGCGACTGGCTGCACAATTTGCCAATCTTTTGGATGGCGTTGGTCGTTTTCGGCTTCACGTACTTGCTGGCTGCAGGAATCTGCGGGCTCGTCACGGTCCTGGCGAAGGGCGAGCGAGCGCGTGCATTTAAAACAATCTCTCCCGGAATGCTGCCGCCATTAGGCATTATCTTCGGTCTGTTTGTCGCGTTCACTGCTGCGCAGGTCTGGACCGACAACGAACGCGCCAATGCGGCGGTCGATCGTGAAGCGAGCGCGCTCAGAGCCGTCGTGGTCCTTGCGGCTGTTTTTCCGGGCGAACCGGAATCGCGCTTGCGCGCCCTCATCCGCCGCCACATTGAGCAAGCCGCAGCTCAGGAATGGCCGATGATGGCTCGGGGCACCGCTACCTTGCGGTTTACGCCAGCCTTGCTTGCGGAGACGCTCCAGTCGACACTTGCTCTGACCCCCGATACCGAAGGCCAGAAAACTGCACAGCGTGAAATCACCACTGCGCTCGAAACCGCATTCGATGCGCGTCGACAGCGGATCATCATTAGTCAGTCTCACGTCAATTTAGTGAAGTGGCTCTGCTTGTTCGTGCAGGCTGTGGCTGCGTTGTTCGCGATTGCCATGATCCACTGCGACAATCGGATCGCCTCTGCCATCGCGGTCGGCCTCTTTGCAACGGGTGTGGCCGCGTCCGTGCTGCTAATCGCCTCGCACGACCGGCCGTTCACGGGCGAGATCTCAGTTGGGCCCGGGCCGCTCCTACAGGTCATGCCGGATGCTAGTCGTTAAGAGACGCCCTGAGACATTATAAGGGAGGCACAATGAACGTTAGCGACGGTTCGGCGACCATGTACCGAATAGCAAACGCGAGTACGACGATACCGTACAAATGCGTCTCTTTGTGATGCACGGCACAGCGATGCGAGACGAACGCAACTAGGGTTAGGTGAATTCAAGAGCCCTAGGCGCTGGCGAAAACCCCAAAGGAGACTCCCATGCGTATCCTGTTCGGCATCGCGATCGTAGCCGTCGTTGCATTCACCGCCTGGTCAGTCGAACCGACCGTTGGCAAAACCCCTACCACCGTTTCCCTCGATCCCCACGGCATGATGGTCAACACGACCAATCTACCGCAAGCGCATTACGATGATTACAGCACCATTTACTAACAGATAGTGCGGTCGGATCATCGATCTGCGGGTTAGCTGGCCCGTCTCCTCTAAAGCCCTGGTCGTTCTTCTCCCTGGCGACCAGGGCTTTGCTAACGCCAGTGTTCACAGCGGCCGGTTCATACCAACTACAACCGTGAGGCTTCAGTGCATCGATTTGTCGGGCCGAAACGGATCGTAGAGATAGCCGGCCTACACGAGACTGGCGTCGCCGCTGTAGCTTAACAGTTCCTCGATCTTCTCTACCGTTTTTGCCAATCACGCTAAGAGGAAATGTGAACCGCTGCGGCTTGCCGGGCGCGGCGGCTAACTGCCGAATGTCCGCTTTGGGTCAAAAGCAGACATTCGCGCTGCAAAAAGGCATGTCCGCTTTACCCCCGAAAGCGGACATGTGCGGTGCAATTGCCGATGTCGGCTTTGGGCCAATAGCGGATACTCAGGGCGGGGCGTCTGGATGCGGAAGTTGCTCCTGCTGCTTGGCCAAACTGACGTCCCTGACCGATACGACATTCATTATCTCGGAGCATTCACCATCCTCCTTGCAGTCATCAAGCATGCCTTCCACCTCGCACTGGTGGCCTACAACACAGACGGCAAGGATCTTCTTCTGATCTTCTCCGCTGAAAATACATATGTGCTCCGGCTCCTCATCTATTACGAACCCGTGCTCCGATTTTGTTAGCACTCCCGAGCAGAGACCGGGCTGAGGTGCCGCTTCGGCAAGTTTGAATGAAAACAAACAAAACAGCAGGGCCGTCACAGCCATACTTGCAACCGCATAACCGCTTCGCTTGTCGTACCGCATCAGTCTTCTCTCAGACGATGTGCTCCGGCGCCAATT
>DAISKM010000268.1:0-1106 GCA_036820945.1 Pseudolabrys sp. | reverse complement strand
CGCGCCCGCATCAGCCAATTCTATTTGTATTGTCGGGTGCGCAATTTCGAATTTGTGGTGAAGCTGATCGCAAACCTTTTGCAAGAACTCATCCCCGGGATGGCCGTCCGGCATAACCATGTGACAGGTCAATGCCGTTTCGGTTGTGCTCATTGCCCAAACGTGCAGGTCGTGGACGCCCACAACACCCGGCAACTCACCGAGAAACTTGGCTACTTCCTTCGGGTCTATTTCGGCGGGGACTGCGTCGAGCGAGTGATTGATAGCATCGCGCAAAAGGCCCCACGTTCCCCAGACGATTACCGCCGATATGGCGATGCTCACGGCAGGATCGAGCCAATTCCAGCCGGTCAGGAGGATGAGACCGCCAGCGATCATGACACCTAACGAGACGGTAGCATCTGCCACCATATGCAGAAACGCGCTACGAATGTTGAGATCACCTTTTTGACCAGCCATAAGGAGCCAAGCTGAGAGGCCATTGATTAGGATGCCTATGGCGGCAACGACCATAATCGTCAGACCCGCGACTTCGCCGGGTTCAAAGAACCGCTCTCGGTCTCGGGCAGACCGAGCGCCTCAAGGCCGAGTTGCACATTTTCCAACACTGTTAGCCACGGAAAAAGCGCGAAGCTTTGAAACACCATCGCGATGCCGGGCGCCGGCGCTGTAACAGGCCGACCCTGATAGTTGACGCGACCTGAAATCGGCTGTGCGAGGCCCGCAATTAGCCGCAGCAGCGTCGATTTGCCCGATCCAGAACGGCCGAGCAGTCCTACGATCTCACCTTCCTTGAGGGTGAGATTGATCCTCACGAGCTTGCCGCAACGCCCTGGACACTGTGCGAGCCTCTACCTTACGCTGCTGCTCGAAAATCAATGAGTACATCGGCCGGAGCTAAAAAATAGAGATGTTCATTCTTACCACAAAGGCGAAAAGGCATCGGTAATCAATTTTCAGCAATGCGATAACCTATACCCGGCTCAGTCAGGATGATATGCGGATCGTCGGGATGCTCTTCAATCTTCTGCCGCAGCTGGCCGATATAGACCCGGAGATAGTGTGTGTCTTCAGAATGAGACAAACCCCATACCGCGGTAAGGATT
>DAISKM010000267.1:0-5480 GCA_036820945.1 Pseudolabrys sp. | reverse complement strand
CCGCGCGAGGGCTGCGGGCGTTGTTTATTCACTTGCCTGGGGCGACCAGCCGGCGCTCATCTGCGAACATGTCGACTGGGCTCGCGCCGCCGGGTTCAAGGTCATCTGCGCCGGCAAAGGGACGCGCTACGAGCCGCATTATCATCAATCCAATCCCGACAATGTCTGGGACATCCTCGACAAATATCTGAATATCTCCGACCGCAAGTCGATCAATCCAAAAATGTTCAACTCGTTCGTCGATGGCACCAAATCCGCCATCGAAATGACCGCGGTCTGCAATGCAACCGGCCTGACGCCACAGACGAACGGGCTCCGCTTCCCCCCGGCGACGCGCTTCGAACTTGCCGATGTGTGCAAACCGAAAAGCGACGGCGGGACACTGGAAAAGGCCGGCGTTACCGAGGTGACCTCGTCGGTTTATCGCGATGGCCGCGATGTTCCGCACCATCTTGCGCTCGGGACCTATGTCGTGTTCGAGGGCGAAACCGATTACGCGCGCCGATGTTTTAAGGAATACGCCATGTTGCCGGACAAGACAGGCAAATACGGGGCGCTCTACCGGCCGATCCACATGATCGGGATGGAGCTTGGAATTTCGGTTGCCAGTGCCGCGTTGCGTGGCGAGTCCACCGGTGCGCCTACCGGCTTCCGTTCAGACGTCGTCGCAACGGCGAAACGCCATTTGAAAACAGGCGAGATGCTGGACGGAGAGGGCGGCTTCTGCGTCTGGGGCAAGCAAACGCCGGCCGACGCGTCGCTCGCACTCGAACTGCTGCCGCTCGGGCTTGCCCATAACGTCAAGCTCAAGCGCGATATTGCCGAAGGCCAGCCGCTTCGATGGTCCGACGTGATGTACAATGCGAACGATTCCGCCGTAAAGGTGCGGCGCGAAATGGAGGCGGCGTTTGGCCGGCGGAATGTTGGCGCCGAGCCGGTGTTATGACGTGACGGAATCAACAATAACGATCGGGAGGACGATATGATGAGATGTCTGTTAGCCGCGTTGTTGGGGCTCGTTCTTTTCCTCTCGCCTCAACATGGGCGCGCCGAAGATGCCAAGCTTGCCGTCATCGTGTTTCCGGGTGTGCAGAACCTGCCGATGTTTGCGGCGCAGGCGAAAGGCCTCTATGCCAAGCGCGGTCTTAATGTCGAAATAAAATTCACCCCCAATTCCGACGAGCTGCGCAACGGCCTCGCGGAAGGCCGTTACCAGATCGCACATTCGGCCGTCGACAATGCGTTCGCGCTCAAGGACAAAGCGAACGTCGACATCGCCGTGGTGTTAGGGGGCGACAACAGCTTCAACCACCTCATTGTCCAGCCGGAAATCACGTCGCTGGCCGATATCAAGGGCAAGACGGTCGCCGTCGACGCGGTCAACACCGCCTACGCCTTTCAACTGTATGAGATTTTGCGTCAGAATGGACTCAACAAAGGCGACTACGAGGTCAAGCCGGTCGGCGGAACGGGATCTCGTCTCGAAGCCATGACAAAGGACAAAACATTGGTTGCCGCCATGTTGAATCCGCCGTTTTCCATTCGCGCCGAGAAGGCTGGCCTCAAGGACATGGGGACCGCAGCGGCTGCGCTCGGCGCGTACCAGGGCACGAGCGCGTTCGTGCTGCGAGCATGGGGCAAGGCAAATGCCGATGCATTGGTCAAATATCTCGAGGCGTATGTCGAAGGATTGCGCTGGAGCTTTGACCCGAAAAACAAATCCGAAGCCGTAAGCCTGTTGGTCGAGCGATTAAAGCTGCCGGAGGATATCGCCGCGCAGGCCTACGACAGCACAAAAAACGACTTCAATCGCGACGGTGCGATCGACATGGAAGGCGTGAGAAACGTGCTCAAGCTGCGGGCACAATTCGAGGGTGGCTCCCCTGCGGATCCCGAAAAATATCTCGACCTGTCCTACTATCAGAAAGCGCGTGCCGGGCTTGAAAGAACGAACTAAGCGAGCTCGATTTCGCCATCGACTTTGTGGCTGAGACCGACTTTGCCAATGGTGAGGACCATCTGCGCCTGAATAGTTTCATTGCCCTTGAGACGTCCGTCGGCAATCGCCGCACGGATCGCCTTTTCGATCTCCTGCTGGGAGGTAACGCCAACGACTTTGAGGAATTTCCGTAACGACATGTTGAGGGCTTCTTCGTTCATTTGAAAGACTCCTTAAACATTGCGTTGCGCCCAATGTTACGGCTCAGTGCGTTCCGACACCAAGCGTTTATGCCGCAAAAGAATGCTTGCATTTCCGTTTGGCTGAACAGCGACTTGACGCTATAGCTAGCCCTCAGCCGGTGTGGCGGAATTGGCAGACGCGCACGACTCAAAATCGTGTTCCCAAAAGGAGTGTCGGTTCGACCCCGACCACCGGCACCACGAACTCCTCTGACAGGTCTCGCGCGCATGGACGATTATGTGGCTTTGCTCCGCCGTGACCCGCCGCTGGCCGCCGCAGCGATCGTTGCCGTCGTCGGTACATTGACGATCTGCGGATTCTTTTTCTTCCAATATGTTCTTGGCTACCCCCCGTGTCCGCTTTGCCTCGATCAACGCAATGCGTTTTACGCCAGCGTTCCCCTTGCGGCGCTGCTGTGGCTCGGCGCGGGTTACGGCGCTTCAAGCAGGGTCATGATTGCAGGCTTTGCAATAATCACCGCGATCATGCTGTGGAACGCTGGGCTGTCTGCTTATCATGCGGGCGTCGAGTGGAAGTTCTGGCCGGGACCTGCGGATTGTTCCGGACCGATCAACAGTCTCGGCTCAGCCAGCGACATGTTGAAACGACTTCAGGATATCCGGATCGTGCGATGCGATGAGGCGGCCTGGCGATTTCTCGGAATTTCGCTCGCCGGCTATGACGTTCTGGTGTCACTGTTTATTGCGATCGTCGCCGCCTGGGGTGCAAAAGCTTCGCTGGCGCGCCGCAAAACGTCCGGCTAGAACATCGCCACAGGTTTATGCCATGGAAGTCCTGATCATTGGCGCCGGCATCGGCGGGTTGACCCTCGGGCTGATGCTTCATCGCGCCGGAATCGCCTGCCGTATCTTTGAAGCTGCTCCCGAACTGAAGGCCGTCGGGGTGGGGATCAATATCCTGCCGCACGCATCGCGCGAATTATGCGCGCTTGGTCTTGAGGACGCTCTCGCCAAAATCGCGGTGACCACGCGGGAATATTGCTTCTATAACCGCTTCGGCCAATTCATTTACAGCGAGCCGGCCGGCCGCTTCGCCGGCTATGACGTCCCGCAATTTGCAATTCATCGCGGCGACCTGCAGATGGTTCTGCTCGACGCCTTTGTCGCGCGCGCCGGCGCGGACAAGGTTATAACCGGTTGGCGCTGCACTCGCGTCGAGCATGATGGCCCCGAGGCGGTTGCGCATTTCGAGGATATCAACGGCGAGCCGTTGCCGAGCCAGCGCGGCAGCATCGTCGTCAGCGCCGAAGGCATTCATTCTGTCTTGCGCAAGCAGCTGTTTCCGGACGAGGGGCCGCCCAAATATTCCGGGATCAATATGTGGCGCGGTGTCACGCGCTGGAAGCCGTTCCTATCGGGCGCGAGCATGATCCGGATCGGCTGGCATCATCCGGCGAAGCTTCTGATCTATCCGATCCGCAACAATGTGGACTCCGAGGGCCGGCAACTTGTGAATTGGGTGTGCGACATCGAGACCCCGCAGTACCAGGCGCGCGACTGGAACCGGCGCGGACGACTGGAGGATTTTCTGCCTGCGATGGCAGACTGGCATTTCGACTGGCTCGATGTGCCCAAATTCATCACCTGCGCCGATACAATTCTCGAATATCCAATGGTTGATCAGGATCCGCTGCCGCGATGGAGCTTCGGGCGTCTGACGCTTCTCGGCGACGCGGCGCATCCAATGTATCCGCGCGGTGCCAACGGCGCGGCGCAGGCCATTCTGGATTGCCGTGCGCTGTCCGATGCACTCGCCGCCAACGCCGATGATCTCACCGCTCTAAAGGTTTACGAAGCGAACCGACTCCCCGCCACCAGCGAGGTCGTGCTGGCGAACCGCAAAGCGCCCCCCGACGCCATTCTGCATGAGGTCTATCGCCGCACGGGCGACAAGCCGTTCAAGAACATCGACGACGTGATCAGCCGCGACGAACTCGTCGCGCTGTCCGAGAGCTACAAGCGTGTCGCGGGTTATGACAGGGAACGGTTGAAGACCAGGCTTGAGGTTTCCAAAAACTGACGACCACGAAATGCGAAGGCGCGCGTACATCCGGCGTCGCCCGCTGCATATCGTGGCCGCTCGATGACGGAGCCTTGCGGCTCTACATCACCGCTCAAACACATATAGGCACTGTTTGTTCCGCTTCAAGAGTGGGAGCGGTGCGCACTTCAGCGATTCTCGGCCGGAATGTTCCCGATCCGAGCCGAGTGCCTGGCAATGTCGTCGAGGCTGTACGACAAGTGAGAGCGTTTGGTTGATGGCGGACGCTTGGCGACCGAGAGGCCCGGCCGCCATTCGGTTGCCGGGCGTATCGGGCGGGGTGCAAATCCGCCCCCGCAATTCGGGCACACATTGTGCAATTTGTGTTCGACGCAATCGGAGCAAAACGTGCATTCGTAGCTGCAGATCCATGCGTCGACGGAATTAGGCGGCAAGTCAACGTCGCAAAATTCGCAATTGGGTCGAAGTTCGAGTGCCATCGTCGACTCGCTATGCCGTCTACTGTTTCGTCATTGCCTTGCGTTTCCACGCTTCCCAGGCCCTGGCGAGGCCGTAACCCTCGCGTTCCTCGATCCTTCGAGCCTCCTCGGGATCGAGATAGGTAACCGGCCCGCCCAGTGCTGCCGCCTGCATCTGCAGTGTGGCATTGAGGGGAAGGAAAATGCTGCGACCCACGACGCGTTGCAGCGATGGTCCGACGACCACGGCGCCATGGCCGCGCATCAGCGCTGCGGGATGATTGCCGAGCGCACCGGCAAGCGCGCGGCCAAGCGCCTGATCGCGAATCAGCATGTCGGTCATCCCCGCGCGTTCCCGGATCTCGAACACCGGAACGCCGGCGGCTATGAAAGCCGACCGGTGATAGACCGGCTTCAGCGGCACCTTGCTGATCCCGAATGGAATCAGCGCAGGTGCGTGGGTATGCACGATCGCGACGACATCCGGACGTGCCTTGTAGATTTCGCCGTGGATGAATCGTTCCGTGTAAAGCGGCCTCCCTCTCGCGTCGACCGGGTTGCTGTCGAGGTCGAATTCCATGATGTCTTCGGCGCTGATCAGTTCCGGAGCCCGCGAGCGCGACAGCAGGTAGCGATTGGGATTGCGTGGATGACGAGCGCTGACATGCCCCCAGCCATCCAGCACTCCCTGGTCAGCCAGAATGCGATTGGCGGCAACAAGGTCTTCGATCAATTGCGGCTCGACCGATCCAGCCGAGGGCGCCGCCGTTTGAGCGGCTGCAATACCGCCATTGCACAAGCTTGTCGCGAGCAACATG
>DAISKM010000266.1:0-5482 GCA_036820945.1 Pseudolabrys sp. | reverse complement strand
GAATAATCTCGACGCGAGATGGCAGGTGGCGATGCCACCATCGTCATGATGCCCGTTCCTCCCGGCGCAGCGCGCTTTTCTCCTCGTCGCGCATACCTCTATTTGCTTCCTCGCGCAGGTCGCTCCAAATCTCCGCGACGTAGCGCCCGAAGGCTTCGCTGCCGACAATTTCCGATGTCCGTGGGCGCGGCAGGTCAATATCGACCATGCGCTTCACCTTGCCCGGTCGATAGGTCATCACCAAAATCCGGTCGGACATCTGAACCGCCTCAGTGATGTTATGCGTGATCAGCAGCGTCGTCTGTTTAAGCTCCTGCTGAATCTGCAAAACCTTGTCTCCGAGGAGCAATCGGGTCTGCTCGTCAAGCGCGGCAAAAGGTTCGTCCATCAGCAGGATTTTAGGCTCCGAGGCGAGCGTGCGCGCAAGAGAAACGCGCTGGCGCATGCCGCCGGAAAGCTCGCCTGGGTAGCGGTTCTCGAAGCCATCGAGGCCGACGAGCGAAATGAAATGGCGTGCGCGCTCGACGCGCTTCTGCTTCGGCATGCCGACCAGCTCGAGCGGAAATGCCACGTTGTCGGTGACCGTACGCCAGGGGAATGTCGATTCCTCCTGGAAGACCATGCCGATCGACTTATGCGGCCCACAGATTGTTTCGCCGGCAACAGTAACGACACCATCATGACTGTTCAGCAGGCCGCCAATGACATTAAACAAAGTCGACTTGCCGCATCCTGACGGCCCGATGACAGACAGGAACTCGCCAGGCCGCACCTGAAAGGAAACGTTGTCGACCGCCGTAATCGGACCTTCCGGCGTTTCGAAGCGCACCACGATATCGTCCGCAACAAGAATGGCGTCACTTGATCCTGCGCTGGATGCCATTACGGACTTACTCGCTCTTTCGGGTCATCGCGGCCGTCATGGCGGCGGTGTATCCGGGTTCGACCCGCACGTCGACGACCGCGACAGCACCCGCCTCCACCGCTGCAATCGCCTTCTCGAACGTGGGCTCCAAGTCTGCGGCCGCGGTCACCGGTCCGAAACCTTGCGCACCCTGCGCCCGCGCCATCCCGGCGAGGTCAATATCGGGTTCTGAAATGCGCTGGCCGATCCAACGATTCTCCACCGGCCGGTTGCGCATGCGGGCCATACGCTCCTGGTGGAGTTCATCGTTGAAGAAGGAACGATTGTTAGCGACGACGATCAACAACGGGATGCGGTAATGCGCCGCGGTCCAAAGTGCGGTAACGCCCATCAGAAAGTCGCCATCGCCGCAAACCGCGACAGGCAGCCGCCCTGTGCCCATCAGCGCCAGCGCGGCTCCGACCGAGATGCCGGGTCCGCCGCCAACGCCGCCACCGCCATCCGAGCCGAGGTAATCGAGCGGATGGCGAAAGGGCCAGCTCGCCCCGTTCCAAGAGAGCGAAACATGGGTGAGGGTGGTTGGCCGCTTGCCGGCCGAGTGCCGCAAGGCATCGGCCAGGTGATCGACCGTGAGCTTGCCGTCCTCGAGCTTCGGAAATTCCGTCTTAGCCGGCGTAACCGCATGCGGCTTGCCCGCCCCGAGCGCGGTCATCAGCGCAGGCGCCGCAATGTCGGGTTCGCAGTCAATGAAAACGTCCACCGGCGGAAGACCTTGGTAGTCCATGCTCCAGCCGTTGTGCAGATGGTGATCGACCGAAATCTGGATGATGCGCGCGGAAGGCATGCCGGGGCCGAGTACCGATTTCAGGGTTCCGGCCAAATCGACCCAGTCGAGACTCAAAATGACGTCAGCCTCGCGTATCGCATCGCTGGCCTGCGCAGCGATCCCAATCGTGCTGGGCGAGCCGACATGTAGCCGATGGTCGGTTGGAAAGGCTGCGGCGACCTTCAGATCGGTCGCAACCCGCGCGCCGAGACGCTCGGCTAGCGCGATGCGCGTGTTCCAGGCATTGAGATCACGCGATACACGCCCGGCCAGGATCAGCGGATGCTTTGCCTCTCGCAACAGATCGGCGGCCCGCTTGATGGGAGCCGGAGGCGCGACACCGTCCACCGGCGGCATGAATCGCCTGGCGTCGATCGGTTCAACCGGCTCGACGAGCCTGCTTTCCTGCATTCCGGCATCGAGGTTGACGTAAGTCGGTCCTCGCGGCGCGGTGTTGGCGATCCAATTTGCGCGCAGCAGCGCTTCGCGTGCCGCGATCGGAGAGGCCGGCTGATCGTCCCATTTGGTGTAGCCGCGTATCAGTGCGCCCTGGTCGCGCGCGGTGTGAATCCAGTCGATCCACGGCCGTCGTTTGACGGTATCGACCGGTCCCGTGGCGCCAAGAATGACCATCGGCATGCGATCGCACCAGGCGTTGAAGATCGCCATCGTCGCGTGCATGAGCCCGACGTTCGAATGAACAGCGGCCGCCATCGCCCTGCCGGTCACCTTGGCATAGCCGTGGGCAATCGCCACCGCGCTTTCCTCATGCAGACACAGCAACATCTGCGGCTGTTCGTTGCCCAGATAATTGACCAGGCTGTCGTGCAGCCCGCGGTAGCTCGCGCCTGGATTGAGCGCGATATAAGGGATGTCGGTCGCGCGCAGCGCATCCGCGACGACATCGCTGCCGAAGCCGGCAGCGTTCACGCCGGCGGGAACCGGCCGATCGAGCGCAGACAATGTGTCGTTACCCGCAGGGCGCGCCTTCGCGCTATCGTTTCTGTTGCTGGCCAAGATGAGCGCTCCGCCGTCGTCCGCCCGACGGGCGGATGGGGCGGCATCCAACCGGATTACGGGCCCTGTTTGCAAGCGCCGTCGCGGACTTGGTTCACGCGTTAGTTCAATGCTTTATCGGAGACCTACGTGGGAACAAAAGGTGAAATTGGCACCCGATTGGCACCCTACGACTTCAGAATCGCATTGATGGCGTCAGCAGCCTTGCTGTCGTCCTTCCGGAAGAGGGTGCGCGTAAATCCTCAAGGTGATGTCTGGCTTGGCGTGCCCTAACCTCCGGGCAATCGTCACGATGTCCACACCCGCGTCGATTAGCTGGCTGGCGTGAGTATGGCGCAAGGCGTGGAAAGGTGACGTCCGGCAGGCCGATGCGGGTGGCAAAGTCACTCCAGCGCCAACTCGCCGAGATACGGGAGAGTGGGGCACCGTCGAGGTCGGCGAACAGCAGCGCGTCATCGGGAAGCTTGCCAGCGCCTAGCTTCATGCGCAGTTCGAGTTGAGCCTTTCGATGCTCACGCAGGACTGAGACCAGAATGTCGGGCAGGGTGATGTCTCGGATTCCGGCCTTGGATTTTGGGAGCTTAAAGCGGGTGCCGTGTTGCTTGGTTTGCTCCAGTGCCTCGCGCACCTGAAGCGTCTTTTTATCCAAATCAATCCGCGACCAGCGGAGCGCCATCACCTCGCCAAGCCGTAAGCCAGCGAAGAGCGCAATCATAGCCATTGCCTGCAACGGATGGCCCTTCAGTTTCTCAACGAGACCGGGCACGTCCTGCACGATGACCGCTTCGTGGTCGCCCAGCTTGGGGGCCTTATGAACCGTCGCGGCGTTCTTGACTACCAGGTCGTTTTTGACGGCATCCCTAAGCGCCTGGGACAGCAATCGGTGCGCGTGGCTGATTGTCCGGGCTGAATACCCGTCTGTCGTATGCAGGGCCGCATGCCAGCCCTCGATATCGATGGGCTTGAGCGCCTGGAGCACTTTGTTTCCGATGCGCGGTGCAATCTGGTTCTTGAGTAAATCGCGATAACGCTCGGCTGTCCGGGTTGAGATGCCTTCAGGGGCGGCCTCCCACTGCTTGATTCGGGCGGCGATAAACTCGGCAACGGTCAGCTTGGTTGGCTCGACGTAGGTGCCACGACCGACAGCGGCGACCAGTTCGGCCAGTTTGACCTGAGCTTCCTTCCTTGTCCCCCGGAATGTCTGGTACTTGGTTTTCCGCTTGCCGGTCACCGGGTCGCGCTCCGCCGCCTCGAACTTGAGACGGAACGACATCTTGCCGCGCCGCTGAATGCACCCCTTCATGGTCCGTCCCCCTCTTTTGCATCAATTCCCGGAAGTAGCGCTCCGTTGGCGTGTCGCTCAGGTACAAAGCCATCACCACTGACGAGGCCATGAAGTGGCTCGCTGAGGAGGGCGTCCTCGACTACGTCCGGTTCGGACCGTCGGGAGCTAAGTCGTGAGCTACGCCATCAGTGATCATGAATTCAAATCACGCATAGCGGCATTCACCAAAGAAAACCCACAGCCTACAAAAATCCGCAAAGCCAATGGTCTACATGATCAGGAGCCATGCTCGCGGATCAGGCTTGTTCCCTTTGATCAAATCAAACTCGGCACCGAGGCCCGCTATCTAGTCAAAGGGATAATTCCTCGCGATGGCTTGATCGTCGCTTGGGGACCCCCGAAATGCGGAAAATCTTTTTGGATATTCGACCTAGCCATGCATGTCGCTCTTGGCTGGCAGTATCGGGATCGCAGAGTACAGGAAGGGGCGGTCGTCTATTGTGCCTTCGAAGGACAAACCGGAATCCAGGCCCGCGTAGAAGCTTTTCGGCAAACGTTTCCAATCGAGACAGATCAGCCCGTGCCATTCTATCTCCAGCCGGTTACGCTGGATCTGGTGGCGCAGCATGCGGACCTAATCGCAGCCATCAAACAGCAAGACGATACGCCTGTCCTGGTCGTGCTCGATACCCTCAACCGGTCGCTTCGTGGCTCCGAAAATGACGCGAAAGACATGGCCGCTTACATTGCTGCCGCCGATAGTATCCGAGAGGCGTTCAGTTGTGCGGTGATCATTGTGCATCACTGCGGCGTTGACGGGACACGTCCTAGGGGCTCCACAGCTCTCAGCGGTGCCGTAGATGCTCAACTGGCCGTGAGACGCGATGCCTCCGATGCCATCATTGTCGAGGTAGAGTTTCAATTCTCGATACTGCATGGCGCAGGCCCTGGAGGTCTCACCACGGAACGATGGTATGACATGGCTCGCAATGAGGGCTTAGGCGTCAATCTCAAGGCCGATCTCTACGACAATCGAGAAGCCCTAAGATCTAAGGGCATAGTTCGAGAGTACGGTGATCGGTGGAACGTCCGTTGAAGGAAGAAATCAGCCAACTTTTGTCCGCTTTCTGGTTATGAGCCAAAAGTCGAGCCGGCTTGGGTTCCCGTTACCGCAAGGCGATGCAACTTCTCGAATTTAGCTTCTGCGCAACGAACCGAAAGGCGGATGCGCCTTCAAATGGATAAATTCGGCCAATAGGATGCTCTTCGAGCTGTTGTCACAAGCCACGAAGAGGACGCCCATGTCAGCCCGGTTAAAACGCATCAGTCACTTTATTGCGCTGGCAGCACCGTTGGTTCTGTCGGTGACATCGTTGCCTGTGTTTGCTCAAGATCAGCAGGGCCAACCGCAACCTCAACAGCAGCCGCAGCAAGAGCCTCAGCAGCAACAGCCTCAGCAGCAAACCCTTACACAGCAGCAAGTGCAGCA
>DAISKM010000265.1:0-5486 GCA_036820945.1 Pseudolabrys sp. | reverse complement strand
CGGGGCCGGACATCCGACGTGAAAACGTCACAGTTCTTGCGCCTGACCCGGTAACATCGGCACGAAACGCACGGGGATCAGATTTTCACGCCAGGTTCCTGTTTGCGACTTGGTAAGCTTGATCAGATGTTGTGAGCCATCCTGCGAACCGAGCGGCAAAATCATGACGCCGCTCTCGGCGAGCTGGTCCAGCACGCTTTCGGGGACTATTTCTGCCGCGGCGGTGACGATAATGCGATCATAGGGGGCCCTGCCCGGCACCCCGGTAAAGCCATCGCCCACAACCACATCGACATTGTCATAGCCTAACGACCTCAGACGCTCTTGCGCCTGGTCGGCCAATGTGCGGTATCGCTCTATGGTTACCACTTCTCGTGCAAGGCGCGACAGAACGGCGGCTTGATAGCCGGACCCGGTACCGACCTCCAGCACACGGTGTTGGGGCTGCACCGCAAGGTGCTCGGTCATGTAGGCCACGACATAGGGCTGACTGATCGTCTGCCCACAGGCAATCGGCAGGGCCTGATCCGCATAGGCACTTCTCAAAAAGCCGGCGTCGACGAAACGCTCGCGCGGAACCTCGTCCATGGCCCGCAGCACCGCCTGGTCCGCAATACCTCTTCGTCGCAACGTCAGCAGGAATTCCATGCGGTCGTCGTCCTGCTCGTTGGTCGGCATTTTAGACACGTTTAGGCCCCTCTATTGGAGTTATTAGCATGTTTGCCGGACTTGGAGCTAAGGTGGAACCCTGCGGCTGATGCCGAGTTGAAGGGCGGGAGACATCCAATGACAGGTTCATCGGCGCCGGCGCCACGAGTGCTCGTGGTCGAGGATGAATATTTGATTCGCATGTTGCTCGAGGACATGTTGGGCGAACTTGGCTATGGGGTGGCTGCGGCCGTAGGGACAATCTCGGAGGCAAGCCAAATCGCCAAGAGCGGCGAATTCAATGCCGCCATTCTCGATGTCAACCTTGACGGGCAGGAAATTTATCCCGTCGCCGATATTCTGACCGAGCGCGGATTGCCGTTCGTCTTTGTTACCGGCTACGGCGAACGCAGCTTGCCCGAGGCCTATCGAGGACGCCCTGCCCTTCAGAAGCCGTTTCAGACCGAGCAACTTAAAACGACGTTGGCCGGACTGCTGGCTTAGCCGAACACCTCTGCCAATTTTGTCATGAAAGGCTCGTCGGTCAGATCGAGCCGCAAGGGCGTCACCGCGATCCGTTTCTCGCTCAGCGCGGCGAGATCGCTTCCGGGAGCGGCGCCCACAACTCCGCCACGGCCGAACGCAATCCAATAATAGGGATTGCCGCGTCCGTCGTGGCGCGCATCGATGCGCAAGAGCTCCTGATCCCGTTTGCCCTGCACCGCCACGGACACGCCGGTGACTTCGCCGGGCATGCAATCGGGAAAATTCACGTTCACCAGCACGTCGCGCGGCATTCCGGTCTCGAGAATGCGCTTGATCAGATCGGGCGCGAACTTGATCGCGGTATCCCAGCAAGGCAAACGCTTGGTACTGAAGGAATAGGCCTGCGAAAGTGCAAAAGAAGGAATGCCGAGCACCGCGCCTTCCATGGCGCCGGCGACCGTGCCGGAATAAGTCACGTCCTCCGCGCAATTGCGCCCGCGGTTAACGCCGGAAAGTACAAGGTCGGGCTTTTCCTTCATGAGATAGCGCACGCCCATGATGACGCAGTCCGTCGGCGTGCCCTTGATGGCGAAATGGCGTTCGCCCACTTCGCGCATGCGCAGTGGATCGTTCAGCGACAGGGAATGCGACACCCCGGACTGGTCGATTTCCGGTGCCACGATCCAAACCTCATCGGAGAGCGCGCGCGCAATCTTCTCGCAGGCAGCAAGCCCCGGCGAGTGGATGCCGTCGTCGTTGGTGATGAGAATGCGCATTATGTCCGCTCGATTTTCGTCAATCCGCCCATGTAGGGCGAGAGCGCGGACGGCACCGCAATCGAGCCATTTTCCTGCTGATAGGTCTCCATCACCGCGATAAGCGCACGACCAACGGCCACGCCCGAACCATTGAGGGTGTGCACATGCCGCACGCCATCCTTGGTGCGGTAACGCGCATTCATGCGCCTGGCCTGAAACTCGCCGCAGTTCGAGCAGGAGGAAATCTCGCGATAGGCATTCTGGCCGGGCAGCCAGACTTCAATGTCGTAGGTTTTCTGGGCGGCAAAACCCATATCGCCAGTGCAAAGCGTGACCACGCGGTAGTGCAATTCGAGTTTCTTGAGCACTTCCTCGGCGCAGGCGAGCATGCGCTCGTGCTCTTCCTTCGATTTTTCCGGCGTGGTGACGGAGACCAGCTCAACCTTGGTGAACTGGTGTTGCCGGATCATGCCCCTGGTGTCTTTCCCTGCCGCGCCGGCTTCGGCGCGAAAGCACGGCGTGCACGCGGTGAGGCGCATCGGTAATTGCGCTTCCTCGATGATGGACTCCCGCGCGAGATTGGTGAGTGGCACCTCGGCGGTAGGGATCAGCCAAAAGTCATTCGTCGTCCGGAATTGGTCGTCAGCAAACTTCGGAAGCTGCGCTGTGCCAAACATCACCTCGTCGCGGACCAGAATTGGGGGATTCACCTCGGTATATCCGTGCTCTCGGCCCGTATGCAGATCCAGCATGAATTGTCCGAGCGCCCGTTCGAGCCGCGCCAATCCTTTCTGCAATACGACAAAGCGCGCACCGGACAATTTGGCCGCCAGTTCGAAATCCATTTGCCCGAGCGCTTCGCCAAGCTCGAAATGCTGCTTTGGCTTGAATGCATAGTCGCGTTTTTTGCCGAACACATGATGCTCGACATTTCCGCTCGCGTCGGCACCGGCCGGCACGTCGTCGAGGGGCATGTTTGGAATTTGCGCAAGCTCGCTTTCGAGTTCGGTGGCGAACGTCCTTTGCTTCTCCTCCAGTTCTGGCAATGCGGTCTTTAGCTCGGCGACCTCGGCCATCAGCTTGCTGGCCTTGGCTTCGTCCTTGGCCTTTTTGGCGTCGCCGATTTCCTTCGATGCCGCATTGCGTCGCGCCTGCGCCTGCTCGAACTTTGTGATCGCCGCCCGACGCTTCTCATCCAGCGCGATGAGCTTTTGTGACAGCGGCTCAAGCCCTCGCAGTTTCAGGCCGCGGTCGAAGGCATCAGGGTTTTCGCGAATCCATTTGATGTCGTACATGGCAGGACGCTTTTATCGCGGCTTATGGCCGGGCAAAAGGCGCGAAGCGCCGTCTTGTCCGCAAAAAACTCCCGGCCATCCACGTCTTGCCTTGGGAAAAGCCAAAGACGCGGATGCCCGGCATAAAGCCGGGCATGACGGAGTCAATAGCAAAGCCTGGCCTACTCCGCCGGCTTTGCGCTCGCCGAGGCCGCCTCGGCGGCAGCCTTCGCAGCCTCTTCGGCCCTGGCCTTTTTCTCGACCATGCGCACCGACCAGATCGAGCCCTCGTAGAGAATGAGCAAGGGAATCGCCAGCGACATCTGGCTGATCACGTCGGGAGGCGTGAGGACCGCTGCCAGCACGAAAGCGCCGACGATGAAGTAACGCCGCTTGGCCTTGAGTTGCTCGGCGGTGACAACGCCGATACGGCCGAGCAGCGTCAGGATGACCGGCAACTGGAAGGCCACGCCGAAAGCCAGCACAAGCGCCATCATCAGCGACAGATATTCGCCGACCTTCGGCATCAGGGCGATCGTGGCGTCGGTGGCGCCGCCGGTCTGCTGCATGCCGAGCGAAAAGCGCACCAGCATTGGCATGACCAGGAAATAGACGACCATTGCGCCAAGCGCGAAGAAGATCGGTGTCGCGATCAGATAGGGCAAGAACGCCTTGCGCTCGTGACGATAGAGCCCGGGCGCAACGAACATATAGATTTGTGTCGCAACGATAGGAAACGAAAGAAAGGCGGCGCCGAACATTGCAAGCTTCAGCTGGGTCACGAAATATTCGAGCAGCGCGGTGTAAATGAATTTCGAGTTTTCCGGGCCTGCGACCCAGACGAATGGCCACACAAGGATATTGTAGATGTCCTTTGCAAAAACGAAGCAGAGGGCGAACATTGCCGCGAACGCGATCAGCGCCTTGATCAGCCGCGAGCGCAGCTCGATCAGGTGATCCATCAGCGGCGCCTTGGTGGCCTCGATATCTTCGTGAGTCATGATTTGCCCCCGGCCTGTTGAGGAGGCGGCGCTTCCGCGGGGGGAAAATCTTTTTCACTGACCGGTGGCGGCGAATCGGGCAGCGGCACGTTCACATCGACCTGTTGCTGCGGCTCCGGTAGCGCCGCCGGCGCAGCGGATGCTGGCTCGCTCGTTGTCTCGACCGGTTTCGTCTCCGGCATCTCGAAAGCGCGCTCGATTTCCTTTTGCGTGTCCGCCATCGGATCGAGACGGGTCATGTCGCTGACCGAGCTCTTGAGATCCTCGGCCTGTTTTTTAAGCTCCGACAGCTCGGCTTCACGCATCGCTTCCTGGAACTGACTCTGGAACTCGCCGGCCATTCGCCGGATCTTTGCCATGTACTGGCCGAGCGTGCGCAAGACAGTGGGCAACTCTTTCGGCCCGATCGCGATCAGCGCGACGATGCCGATGACGACGAGCTCGCCCCAACCAATGTCGAACATGGATTAGTAAACTCCAAGGCGCCGAGGCACCGCCGCCGTCGCGACGATCATATCGGCCCCCACCCCCTACGCGCCATCAGCAGCGATCAGGAGCGTACGCCTTCCGCGCGGCGTTCGGCTTCCGTCTTGGTGGCGCCGCCGCTCGCTTCAATCGTCTTAACTGGCTCGCTCTTGGCGTCAGCCGACTTCTCGTCTTCCGACATGCCCTTCTTGAAGGCTTTGATGCCAGACGCAAAGTCGCCCATCAGGGACGAAATTTTTCCGCGCCCGCCAAACAGGACCAGCACGACCACCAGCACGATGATCCAGTGCCATATACTCAGGGAACCCATCCTCTATCCTCCGCAGCGACGGCTTTCGGCTCGTCCCGCCATGTTTTCGATGAGAACCTAGGCTCCGCAGGAGGCAAAAACAAGGACCTCGCACCCGGTCAAAGGGCCGCGTGATCGAAGGAATTTACCTTAATTCCCGGCCGTTATTTCTCTGAACGCACTGGCGGGGCTAGGCCCAGATCAAGATCGCCGGGTTCGAGCGGGTCCTCGTCGTCGCGCAAAGTTGAATCGTCGGACGGGACCGGCACCCCGAAGCCGGCCGGCAGGTTGCCCTCCAGGAGGCCGGCGCCTTTGAGCTCCTCGAGCCCCGGCAGGTCGCCGACCTCTTCCAGGCCGAAATGCGACAGGAACGCGTCCGTCGTTCCGTAAGTGATTGGGCGTCCCGGCGCCTTGCGCCGGCCGCGCGGCCGGATCCACCCGGTCTTGAGCAACACGTCGAGTGTGCCAACCGCAGTGACGACGCCGCGGATCTCTTCGATTTCCGCGCGAGTGACGGGCTGATGATAGGCAACGATTCCCACCG
>DAISKM010000264.1:0-5487 GCA_036820945.1 Pseudolabrys sp. | reverse complement strand
GTACGGATACTGATGTTGTAACCATCTGCGATCGCAACGATGTCCTTGAGGATGGCCTCTTCATGGCGGCGGCTGCGCGGAATGGCTCGCCGGTTGGCAGGACGCACCGCAACGTAGAGGACAGTGACTTGCGCCTTTGTCGCGCGCGCCAAGGTGATAGCAACTTCCGCGCCGCGCCGAGACGGCTCGGTGCCGTTGACCGGGACGAGAATGCCGAGCTTGCCGTCCGGCCTTTCCTGCAGGTCGCCGCGCACTGCTGAAACGATCAATGGCCCGTCAAAGCCTTTGGCCAGATTGGTGACCCCAGGGTCGAAGTCGCGACTCTGTTTCGAGGTCTGCCCGAGACCAAGAATGAAGATGTCGTAGCCTTTCTCCGCTTCCTCCGCGATCACCGCGGGGCTCGGTTTCTCATGGAAGAGCGTTGTTACGTCCACCTGATCGGTGACCTTGTCCTCTTTTTTCTGCTTATCCTTGATCTGGGCAGCCACCTTCTGGACAGCATCGGCCGCGTCTTCCGCCCTTTTTTCCTCCTTGTCTGTTTTCTCATCGTCCATGCTGGTTTTTTTGCTGTCCTCCCTGCCGTTGGATCTCTTTTGATCGGGCGTTTTTTCCGACAGCGTCCCGGCACCTGCCGCCGTCTTCGCCGGAGCGTCCGGCATTGTGCTTTCGATCTTGCTCGGGTCCGGGACGTGCAGCACGGTTGCCGGCATCCCGTGCGTGCCCGTCAGCACGCCGGCAACGCCCAAGGCGAATTTGCCATTCGGACTGTCGTCCACCGCGACCAGCAGGCGTTCGAGGTTCGGCACGAAGCCCCTTTGCTCGAGCTCCTCCCGCTCGAGCCGCTGCTTTTCCTCCTTGCGTACCGGGATGCGGCTAAGAGCCCATCGCAGCGTCGGCGGCATGGCCATGGTGGTCAGCACCGCCATGGCGACAATCATTGTGAATAGGTTCTGGTTGAGAGCACCCATCGAAAGCCCGACGGTGGCAATAATGACCTCGGTCGAGCCGCGCGCGTTCATTCCGCAGGCCAGCGCAAGGCCTTCGCGCCGGGTCAGCCCGCCGAGTTCGGCACCAAGGAAGGCGCCGCCGAATTTGCCCAGGCTGGCGACCAGTACGAGTCCGGCGGTGAACAGAGCGATCTCCGGATCGGCCAGGATGGTCAGGTCGGCGCTCAAGCCTGCGATGCCGAAGAAAACGGGCGCGAAAAATGCGGTGATCAAGCCGCGCAACTGCTCGTCGATGTGGCGCGTCAGGATCGGAGATTCGCCGACGAGGATGCCCGCGACAAACGCGCCAAGCACCGTGTGCACGCCGATCATATGAGTGATCAGCGCCATGATGCCCATGATGATGAGGATAGCGGTGATCACCGCGTACTCGCTGACGAAATTATCATTTACCCAGCGAATGACGAAAAACACTGCGCGTCGACCGATTGTCAGGCTCGCCACCATGAATAGGACTGTGCCGGCGATGCTTTGCGCTAACGACATCGGTTCGATCGAGCCGTGTAGGGCAAGGCTGAAGATGATCGACACAATGATCCAGCCGATGCTGTCATCGATGATGGCCGACGCAATGATCACCTGACCGACGACACGCCGCATGAAATTCATCTCGCGCACGACCATCGCCACGATCTTCACCGATGCGATCGAGAGCGCCGTTCCGAGAAACAGCGACGTGATCAGTCGCTTCTGCGGATCGGGCAACATGCTGTCAGGCAGCATCTCGCCAAGCACGACCCCGCAAACAAAAGGAACGATGATGCCCATGAGCGAAGCGAATAGCGAGGCGCGGCCGGTCTGCCGCACTAGCTTGAGGTCGGTCTCCATGCCGGTGAGCAAGAGCAGCAACAGAATGCCGAATTGCGAGATCGCATCGATCATCGCTTTTTGCTCGGGTGTTTTTGGAAAGAGCGCGTGCTGAAGATCGGGGAGGAGCAGGCCAAACAGAGATGGCCCGAGGATCAGGCCCGCGATCAATTGGCCCATCACGGCAGGCTGGCGAAGTCGCAACATCGCTTCGCCAAGCAGACGACCGACCGCCATCAGCACCACGATCTGGCCAATGAAAATTGCTTCGGATGCGCCCTTGCCGCCCTCGGCGGCCCAGGCGGGCCCTGCCGTCAGAAGAGACAAGCCGCAGAGCCAAACCCAGTGGCTGACAACCTTCATGATCGCAGCGACGCTCCGGGCAAGGCCGGCCGCACGCCGGCCAGAACAGTTGCTTGCGCTGCGCCAGGGCGGCCAAACCAGCGAACAGCGCTGGTGCGATTCGCAAGTGCCTGACAACTCGAAGTGATTCCAAAAGTTCCGGCGGCAATTGCAATTGCAAACGATTTGCAACTGGTTATATTAGTGCTGAATCAACAATGATTTTTTAGAACGTTCGGATGGATGCGCGATTAGAGCCGACTGCGATTGCTGAACCAGCCGGCTGGCGGCATCAGCGTAGCAGACCGCCGCTCGCCGAGGTGTTCGGCTCTATCGCGACGCGACCCACCGGCTCGCTCGGCAAGAAGCTCGTGGCGTTCCTCGGCCCCGGCTATCTGGTCGCGGTCGGATACATGGATCCGGGCAACTGGGCGACGTCGCTCGCCGGCGGCTCAAAGTTCGGGTACGCACTGCTTACCGTCGCGCTGCTCTCCAATCTGATGGCGATTCTGCTGCAGGCGCTCTGCGCGCGGCTTGGCATCGCCACGGGACGCGATCTTGCGCAAGCGTGCCGCGACGCTTTCCCGCGCGCCGTATCATGGCCGCTCTGGGTGCTGGCGGAAGTGGCGATCTGTGCCACCGACCTCGCCGAGGTGATCGGAACAGCGATCGGCCTCAATCTGCTTTTCGGTATTCCTCTCGAGATCGGCGTCGTGCTCACGGCGCTCGATGTCTTCATCGTGTTGTGGATGCAAAATCTCGGTTTCCGCTACGTGGAAATTTTCGTGGTTACGCTGCTCGGCGTCATCGCGGTCTGTTTCGCAATACAGATCGCGATGGCGGACCCGGATTGGGGAGCTGTGATCCGCGGCTTTGCGCCCACGACCGAAATCGTCACCAATCCCGAAATGCTCTATCTCGCGCTAGGCATCCTCGGGGCGACGGTGATGCCGCACAATCTTTATCTGCATTCCGGAGTCGTGCAGACGCGCCGCTTCGGGAGCAGCATTGATGACCGGCGCGAGGCAATCAAACTGGCGACAATCGATTCAACGATCGCGCTGATGTTCGCGCTTCTAGTCAATGCCTCGATCCTCATTCTTGCGGCAGCTACGTTCTACAAGGTCGGCAAACACGATGTCGCCGAACTCGAACAGGCTCATGCATTCATCGCGCCGCTGCTTGGCTCCGCGATCGCCCCGACCTTGTTCGGCATCGCACTGTTGTGTTGCGGTTTGAATTCCACCGTGACGGCCACCCTTTCCGGCCAGATCGTGATGGAAGGGTTTATCGATATCCGTCTGCCTGGTTGGGCGCGGCGACTGCTGACCCGCGCGATCGCGATCGTACCGGCCGCGATCGTGACCATCTGGTTTGGGGAAAAAGGGACTGCGCAGCTGCTCATCCTGTCGCAGGTCGTGTTGAGCTTGCAACTACCGTTCGCGATCGTGCCGCTGGTGATGTTCACGGCGGACCGGCGAAAGATGGGCGAATTGGTTGCCCCGCGCTGGGTGACAGTGCTGGCCGCGATCACCGCCGCCGCCATCATCTGTTTGAATATAAAGCTGCTCGTCGACTTCGCGCTGGGAAGCTGAGCCAGCTACCGCTCCACGCGGCTCCAGCCCGATGGCATCAACCGCTCCTGCGGCAGAAAACGGCCCTTATAGTCCATCTTGCGCGAGCCTGGCACCCAATAGCCCAGGTAGACGTAAGGCAGGCCCATTCGCCTGGCGCGCTCGATATGATCCAGGATCATGAAAGTGCCGAGCGAGCGATCGGCTTCATCGGGGTCGAAGAACGAATAAACCATCGACAGGCCATCGCTGAGCACGTCGGTAAGGGCGACGGCCAGCATCCGCCCTGCGCCGCGGCCGTTGATGCCGGTGTCGGGTCCGCGCCGGCGATACTCGACGAGCCGCGTATCGACGTGGCTGTCTTCGATCATCATCGCGTAGTCGAGCACTGTCATGTCGGCCATTCCACCGTCACGATGCCGGGCATCGAGATAGGCGCGGAACACCGAATACTGTTCAGACGTCGGCGCGGGCGAGCGCATTTCTCCGACGATGTCGGCGTTGCGTTCGGCGATGCGACGCATGTTGCGGGAAGGCTCGAAGTCGGGAGCAACGACGCGCACGGAGACGCAGGCACGGCATCCCTCGCAGGCCGGCCGGTAGGCGATCGACTGGCTGCGCCGAAAACCCCCATGGGTCAGCAGGTCGTTGAGTTCGCCTGCGCGATCGCCGACCAGATGGGTGAAGACCTTGCGCTCTTCATGTCCCTCCAGATAGGGGCATGGCGACGGCGCCGTAAGGTAGAACTGTGGTGTGTCGCGCGAGTGCTGGGTCACGGATCAGGCCGTTATCTTTGTCTCAGACCGTAGCATCGCGCGCCAAAAGCTCTCCGTCAAAGCCATTATCCGGTCCTGACAGGCTGCATGGACCCGCGCAAGTATGAGGCTCGCGCACTGTTATTGATGATCACGGTGCCAAGAAGAATGTCGTGCAGCAGCCGCCTGCGCTCGTTGAAGAAGGGCACCAGCAGGACCAACGGCGTGAAGAAAGAGATAGTGAACCAGAAGGCGATTGCGTGCACCGCACCGAGGACGAAATAGGCCGGCGCGCCGTACCAGGTACGCATCTCCAGATCCATGACACGCATGCCGATGGTGGCCGAGGCCGGAGCGCCAAGGGTTAAGCCGAAATACAGAAGCGCCCAAATCACTGTCGCCGAGGGCAACAGCCAGTACAGGGCAAAGCCAAGCCCAAGGGTGACGATTCCGAAGGCGAAAATGAACATCGCCGCCAGCACCACCGGTATTGAGATGACGATGAAATCGATGATGAATGCAAGGACCCGGCGCGCCAGCACGCCTTCGAATAACTCCGGCTGGGTCACCGGATCATAAGCATGGGGTTTGATGTCCATGGACATAGGCCGATTTCCGCCAGGACCTCATTATAGCCCATCCAGTCTAAACCGAGATGGAGAAAGAATCGTTTCTGCGCAAGGGGTGCCGTCGACACGCTGGAACCTGGGTGGTGCTTACGGCATGGTGCGACATTGCGTGTGGAGGAAGCGTTGGGCGTAACCATTGCCGATATCGAAACGGCCCGCCGCGTGATCGAGAACGTGGTGTTGCGGACGCCGATGCTGCCGGCGCCGAAACTATCGGCGCTGACCGGGGCGGAGGTCTACGTCAAATACGAAAACCTCCAGGTGACCAATTCCTTCAAGGATCGCGGCGCGCTGGTGAAGCTTGCCTCCCTGAGCGAAGCCGAGCGCAAGCGCGGCGTCATCACCATGTCGGCAGGCAATCATGCCCAAGCGG
>DAISKM010000263.1:0-5511 GCA_036820945.1 Pseudolabrys sp. | reverse complement strand
GGCCTGGTCGGCGAGGGCAGCGCGGATGATAACGCCGAGGATTTCGTGCAGGTCGGTCAGTCCCTCAACCGTATCGGCGAGGGCTTGCTCGTCGATTTGAGGGTCTTCTGCCCGGATCCGGTCGCGAATGGCGCGGTAGGCGATAGCGGCAAACTCGAGACTCATGGCAGAACTCCAAAGTGATGCTTGGGGTATTAAGGGCTCTAGTCCCAAAAGTCAATACCTCAGGTATTAAATACGAGCCTTTAGGTATCGACGGGCCCATGACCGTTCTCACCAGCGAGGTTATCCGTGCTGCCAGAGCGCTCCTGCGATGGGATCAGCGCACTTTGGCACAAGCCTCCTCAATCTCCCTTCCGACCATCAAGCGTCTCGAGTCGAAACCAGGAGCTTTAGAAGCGCACACCTCGACGGCGGCCGCGCTCACGCAAGCATTAGAAAATGCTGGCATCCAATTCATCGACGAGAACGGCGGAGGGCCGGGCGTCCGCCTTCGCAAGCGTCAGCGGGCTAAGCAGCTCAAATAGGTCTGGGCGCTTGGATTCGAGAAAGCTCGCCCGGGGGCCACAATTACAAAAGCGGATTGCCCTGGTTCATGGGCCTTCGACCGCGTTTGTTGCACTCATTCGCAAGCCGGTTCGCATTTAAGAGTGCGAAAGCGGCAAAGTCGGCAGAAAAAACAAACAAAACCAAAGCCTTCTGCCGCCGACACCGTCGTAAACGACTGGTAACCCTTCGCCGCCCGTAAGAGCGCGCACGCGCGCGACTGCGTCTTCCTGCGTGTAGATGATCGGATGCTCGCAACCGTGTGCCTTGGCAAGTTCTGCTTTCTCCGCGGTACTCACCGTGCCGATCACGCGCGCCCCGAGATGGCGGGCCCATTGGCACATAATCAGGCCGACGCCCCCGGCGGCGGCCTGTATCAGAATGGTTTCGCCAGCGCTGACCGGATGGGCGCCGCGGATGAGATATTGCGCGGTCAGGCCTTTCAAGATCACCGCCGCAGCCGCCTCATCGTCGATGAAGTCTGGCAATTTCACCAGCCGCGTAACCGGCATTACGGTCGCCTGCGAGTACGCGCGTGGCTTTTCCGACGCGTAGGCTACCCGATCGCCGGGGCGGACTTCGCTCACCCCCTCACCGACCGCCTCCACCACACCGGCCGCTTCCATGCCGATTACATGCGGAAACTGCGACAGCGGATAGCGTCCGGTGCGATGGTGGATATCGGTAAAATTGAGACCGATGGCGGTATGCCGGACGCGAGCCTCGCCCGGTCCAGGCTCGCCGACTTCAACTTCCTCGTAACGGAGTTCTTCCGGGCCGCCATTCCTGTGAATGCGAACGGCGTGGACGCGACTCATACAGTTCTCCTTGATCTAGCCAATCGGGCGGGCGATCACCCTCGCCTGCGCGCCATCCGAGCCCGCCACATTGAGGCCCAGGAACATGATCTCGGCACGCTGTCCGGCGAGGCTGCCGAGATTTGTTACGTGTTCGGCGATCAATATGCCTTGGCTGAGCAGTGTATAATGCACCGGAAAGGCGAAATCCGGCGGTCGCAAGCTGGCGGCCAGATCCGGCGTCGCAAAATCCACACCGACAATCTTCGCGCCGCGCTTGACCAGCCAATCCGCCGCCCCGGCGGTGAGTGAAGCGTGATTCATGTATTTTTCGGTATTGATGTAGCGCGCGCGTCCGGTGTCGAGCAGCACGATATCGCCTTCCTGCATTCGGGGCGTTGCCAGCTCAAGATCGGCGACATCGATCAGACCGCAATCCGCGACGTCGACCCGCCAGATCACGCCGGGCCCGTAGAGCCGCTCGAGCGGAATCTGGTCGATGGTCGGCCCGTCGGCGATAAAGTGCCGAGGCGCATCAAGATGGGTACCGTGATGAACAACCATCTGCACTTCGGTCACGTTGGCGCGATGCTGCGGGATCGTCGTTATCTGGCGGATACGTGGCTGCGGAAACGAGGGGATGCGCGAGAGTTCTTCCGTAATCCGATGCGAGAGGTCGATGAAGGCGCCGAGCGCGCCGGAGACCTTGGGCGCAGGTAGATCGCGCCATCCCTTCCAACCATGAGACTTTTTCGTCACCGACTCGCACATAACGCGACCCTCTTCAGCCTTTTTTCGGATGCCCTGGTTCATTACCACCGACTGTCACACCGGCCCATTCCTCGATCATCTGAATAAGCGTTGTGTAGTCGTCGTCACCACGCTCCTCGGTCACGGCCTGGAACCAAAGCTGCACGACCGCCGAATTGACCCACATTGGAACCTTAAGCCGTTTCGCCTCGGCCAGACAAAGCTCGAGGTCCTTGTGCATGGTCGCAAGTTTGCCGCCATAGTCGAAGGTGCGCGGCAGCACCGAGGTGGGAATCTTGTCGGTCGTAGCCGTGTTGCGGCCGGTGCTGGCGTTGATCGTATCGATGAGCGTGCGCGCGTCCACGCCCGCCTTTACCGCCATTGCCACCGCTTCGAAGGCGGAAGCCATGCCGGCAGCCGAGATCATGTTGTTGGCAAGTTTGGTGATTTGCGCGAGACCAGGCTCGGCGCCGATGTAGAAGACATTGCGAGCAATCGCCTCGAACAGCGGCCGCGTTCGCTCGAAGATCGGGCGGTCGCCGGCCACCATTGTCGCGAGCGTGCCTGCCCTGGCTCCACGCGGCCCGCCGCTGACCGGTGCATCGAGCACAGCGATTTGCGCTTTACCGAGTTCCTTGACAATCTCTTTTATCGTATCAGAGCCGATCGTCGACATTTCCACATAGACCCGCAGCCCGTCGCATTCGACAATTCCCTCGGAGCCGAACGCCACCTGACGGCTGACTTCCGGCGACGGCAGGCAGGCGAATGCGGTGTCGGCTCCCGCCGCAGCTTCACGCGGAGAATCCCCCGCAATTGCGCCGCGCTCGATCAGCGGCCGCATCGCTTCTTTGTTTATGTCGAAAATACGAACCGGGAATCCACCGTCGATGAGCCGCTCCGCCATCGGCGTGCCCATCGCGCCACAGCCGATGAAAGCAATGGTGCCGGCCATCACTGCTCCCAGACTTTTCCGGTTACCGACGCAGTCTGTCCGCCGTCCACTACGAGTTCGGTCGCATTCACGAATTGAGATTCGTCGCAGGCGAGATACAGCACTGCATAGGCGACATCCCAAGCGGATCCGAGCTTGCCGCTCGGCACGTTCTTTTGCCTTTCCTTGATCTTGTCCTCGTAGTCATTCGGATTGCTTTTACGCAGACGATCGGTGATGCGCGGCGTCGCTATATAGCCCGGCATCACCGAATTGCAGCGGATGCCCTTGGCGGCATATTGGACCCCGATATTCTGTGAAAGCTGCTTCACCGCGCCTTTCGAGGCGGCGTAAGCGACGTTAGCGTAAGTGAAGCGGATACCAGCCGTGGACGAGTTATTGACTATCGAGCCGCCGCCCTGACGGATCATGTGTGGAATCACCGCGCGGCAAGTCAAATACATGCTCTTGACGTTGACCGTCATCAGCTTATCCCAGTCCTCCTCCTTCACCTCGAGCGGACCACCGACGACCTGCATTCCGACATTGTTGAACAACACGTCGACGCGGCCATAGGCGGCAAGACAGGCGGCAACCATCGCATCGACTTCGGAAGCAATCGATACATCGCAGCGGTAGGCGATGCATTCACCGCCCTCACCCGCGACGATTGTTTGCGTCTCCTGCGCCGCGGCGAGATCGCGGTCGACGGCGAAAACCTTGGCGCCCTCGCGCGCGAACAACACTGCCGTCGCCTTCCCGTTGCTCCAACCGGGAGCGATCGAGCCGGCGCCGGCAACGATAGCCACCTTGCCTCTCAGCCGCGCCATGAAAACGTTCTTTTTTCCGTTGCTCGAGGCTTCATCGCAATCAAGCAACACGAAGTAATGCGCTGAAAACGAGGTAACCCGGTCTCCACCATTCCTCCCCCGTAAGCGGAGAGAGGAAAGGTGGGAAAGAGAAATCGGAATCCCGCATTCGAGGGGCAACGTTTCTTGCTGAGACGCGTGCGGGACACGGTTTCAGGTCATTGGCCATTTCGCCGTCGCCAACGCACGGTCAATTGGATAGACGGTGAGCGGCCTGCCGTTCTGCCACTGTACGATCACCACCGGCGCGCCGACGCGACGACCTGCCGCGTCGAACTTCACGCCCCCCGGGAAAGAATCGGCCGCCTGACCGGTCTTGAGATCGAGCTTGTGGATCTCCTCGTTCACTTTAGTCCTATCGGCGACGCCCGCGCGCTCCAGCGCCTCCTTGATAATCCAGGTGTGACCGTAGCCTGCGAGGCCATCTTGGGTGATCCACGGCTCGCCCGATTGCTTCTTGTAGAGATCGGCGATGCGTTCCTGGCCTTTCAGTTCCCAATTGGCGACGATGAAGAACACGCCTTCGATTAGGTCGGCAGGAACATTCTTGAGCACTTCCGGTGCGCCCATGTGCGCGCCGTTGGCGATGATTGGAATCGCACCCTTGGCGAGCCGAAACTCGTTCAATTTCTCCAGTCCAAGCTTGAGATCGGAGATCGTGGTTGAGATAAACAGAAGGAAATCTGGTCGGGTAGATCGCACCTTCTGTATCAGTGGCGTAGCGTCCGAGAGCGGCGGGGTATAGGTTTCATCCAACACGGTCTTGATGCCGAGCTTTTGCAGTCCGCCCTCGCGCATTGGCTTGAGAAAGCTCACCGGTGACGCGGTATTATCGCCGATGATGCCGGCGGTAGTTGGCACCTTGCCAGTCGCCGCCTTCCCGAGCTCAAGAATTGTCGGAAGCGCGTTAGTTGATTGCCAGCTGGCCGTCGGGGAGCTCTGGAATACGTATTTGAAGCCGCGATCGGTGATCGCGTCCGAATAGGACAGCGTCAGCCATGGAATTTGTGCGCGCTCGGTCACTTCGGTCACGGCGAGCGTGAACGTGGACAGCCACGCCCCCATACCGCCAACAACGTCCGGCTCTTGCGCCACTAGGCGCTGCGCGGCGTTCTTTGCCTTCTCGGCCGAGTCGCCGGCATCGATCGCGACCAGCTCTAGCTTTGCGCCGCCAAGCGCCTTGACGCCACCCGTTGCGTTGATTTCATGTATCGCGGTCTCGGCGCCGAACTTGACCAGCGTTCCTTGGCGTGCCCAAGGGCCCGACAGGGGGGTAATGATGGCAATCTTAACGTTCTTTGACTGCGCCCGAACCGCAACTGGGGTCGAATAGAGAGCCGAAATGGCAATCGTGCTCGCCGCTAAAACGGCGCCTCGTCGGGTTAGTGATCGTATATGCATTTGCTTTCCTCCGTGTTATCGCTCGTGAGTTTATGTTGTTGCGGCATCCCCCGGCGCTGGCTTCCCAAAAATGCTTTACATACCGAGGTAGGCGCGGCGGATGGCGTCGTCGGTGATCGCATCATGGCCGAGCCGGATATTGCCCGCAACCGTACCCGAGAACAGATGCACATCCTGCAGCACGAGGCCGAACGCGGCCCGAAGCTGCGGCAGG
>DAISKM010000262.1:0-5535 GCA_036820945.1 Pseudolabrys sp. | reverse complement strand
AGTGATGAAAACCGCTCCCTGCACGAAACCTCCGAGCAGATGCGGCTCGACGCCCGGCACGGAGGTGGGCACCGAGAAGCCGAAATAGGGATCGGTGCGGAAATCGGCATTCTTTAGTGAACCATTGAGTGCCGCGGTGACCAGCGCGCGCGTTGGCTTGATCGGCATGCGGCGGCCAACCCCGTATTTGCCCCCGGTCCAGCCGGAATTCACCAGCCAGACATCAACCTTGTGCTTGTTGATGTAGTCCCGCAGCAGATTTGCGTAGACCGAAGGGTGGCGCGGCAGGAATGGCGCACCGAAGCAAGTCGAGAACTCGGGCTGTACGCCGACGAGACCTTTCTCCGTTCCGGCAACTTTCGCCGTGTATCCAGAAAGGAAGTGATACATCGCCTGGGTTGGCGTCAGTTTCGCGATCGGCGGCATCACGCCGAACGCGTCGGCGGTGAGCATGATGATGTTTTTCGGGTGGCCGGCACGGCCGGTGCGGGAAGCATTCGGGATGAAGTCGAGCGGATAGGCCGAGCGGGTGTTCTCGGTCCTGGAGCCGTCATCATAGTCGGGCACGCGCGTGACTGGATCGAACGCCACATTTTCCAGCACCGCACCGAAGCGGTTGGTGGCGTCCCAGATCATCGGCTCGGCTTCCTTTGAGAGCTTGATGGTCTTGGCGTAGCAGCCGCCTTCGAAATTGAAGATGCCGTCCGGCCCCCAGCCGGTCTCATCGTCGCCAATCAGAATACGATCTGGGTCGGCCGAAAGTGTGGTCTTGCCGGTTCCGGAAAGACCGAAGAACAAGGCGCTCTCGCCCTCGTGACTGACGTTGGCCGAGCAGTGCATCGGAACGACGTTTTGCGCCGGCAAATAGAAGTTGAGCGTCGTGAACACCGACTTCTTCATCTCGCCGGCGTAGGACGAACCGCAGATCAGCACGATCTTGCGGGTGAAATCGATGGCAACCATCGTGTCCGAGCCTTCGCGTCCACCATGCCGCGTGGCGTCGGGCTTGAACGAGGGAAAATCGAGAATTGTGAGATCCGGGACAAAGGCAGTCAGTTCGGCGCGCTCGGGGCGAATCAGCAATTGCCGGATGAACAGCGAGTGCCAGGCGAGCTCGGTGAAGATGCGCGTCTTGATCCGGTATTTCGGATCGGCGCCGCCATAGAGGTCCTGCGCGAAAAGCTTTTTGCCTTCGGCATGCTTGATGAAGTCGGCAAGCAAGTTGTCGAAGTTTTCCTTCGACATTTTGCGATTGCCATCCCACCAGACCGAATCGCGCGTGAGATCGTCGACGACGGTATGCTTGTCCTTGGGACTCCGGCCGGTATGGTGCCCGGTTTCGGCGCACAGCGCGCCCCCCGCGACCAGCGACGCCTCGCCCGCCGAAATGGCGTATTCGTAAAGCAACGGCTCGGTCAGATTCCAGCGGACCTCGGTTAGATTTTTGAAACCGAATTTGTCGGCGCCGTAAGCGCCGTTCCGCAGACCCTGCTCTTGCACGCGCTTCCTCCCAACAGGCCGCTTATCCAGAAACCTTTCACGGGGCATTTGGATCCCCGCCGCGGCTCACAGCGGTAAGTATAGCTCCTTGCCCAAAGGCGCGCGACCATAGTCACGCGCCTGTTGAATGCCAAGTCAAAATGTCATGCATCGGCTGCAGGCCGCGTTGCGCTGCATCAATATTGTCGGCTGACCAACACTCGGCCGCCGCAGATAGCCGACCTATTCGACCAAACCCTTACCCGCGAGCCAGTTCTGAATCAGGTCGGCAATCTGCGCATTGTTCTTGTCCATCATCAGCATGTGAGAATTTCCCTTGATGCCGACCTCGGGCAGATTGACGACGTCAACGTTTCCCCCTGCCGCGCGCACGGCCTCGCCATAATCGAGGCCAATCTGCCGCATCTTCGGCCATCGACTGTCGAGCGGTATATAGTCGCCATATACTACGAGGGTCGGAATGTCTTTCAGCTTGGCGGCCTGCGCCTTGTCACCGGCGACAGCCGGTTCGACGGCCACAATGGCCTTTATCTTGTCAGGGCGCGCTTGCGCCACCGTAAAGCCAAAGCCGCCGGCCTGACTATGAAACAACAGAACGCAGGGACACACTTTGTCTACTAGTGCGGTATAGGCCGCAACGATCGCACTATCGGTAGTGGTCCAGCGCGGCACGATTTGCTTGGTGAAATTGTCGTACGCCTCGACGGGAAACTGGCTGCCGGCATTTACTTTCATCTCCGCCGGGTCGGCGCTCCACGAGCCGGCGCCCTGCCCGATGCGGAAGCGCTCGAAGGGATTTGCCTTGGTCAGGAAATTCGGCTCGCCGTTCCACACGTCAGGCGGAGCAAAGCCGGAGCGTCCGCGCTCGACGGCGTCGGAGTTGTAGACGTCCCAGCCTTTGCGGATGAAGATATTAAGCCAGCCTTCCCGACCGTCAGGGGTGTTCTCATAGGTGACGCCGGTAAGTCCGCCGCCATGCCACATTAACAGCGGATATTTTCCTTTGCGGTGCAGCGGTAAAAAATACTGCACATACATCTGCTCGACCTGGTACAGCCCGTTCGGATCGATCTTGGCCGGGACCCCGCCGGCGCTGAACACGACCTCTTTCAGGGGCTTTCCGGATATCTCCACGACGCGTCCACCGACGTGGAAAGACCCCATGTCGCGCAAGGTGATTGGCTCTCCGGCCAATGCCGGACTGAACGCCGCGACCGTGCCCGCATAAATCAAAATCGTGAACAGCTTTTCGCGCATTGTTTCACTCCCGGACAATGAGGATTGATTGATAGTCTGACTCATTCGCGCAAGCTTGGCGAGAATGCCGGGTCCGGGCAGACCTGAGACCAGTGCCCGCTCAAGTTGCCCGGGCTTGCTCGGCCAGTTGTTTCAGAACGGCACGCAGCTGGCCCGGCGCGGTGACCCGCCGCGGAAACGGCAACCGCAATGCCGTCCGGCCTTGTTGTAGCTCGAGACCTTCAGGATCGATGCCGACGCAGCGCCAGTCGCCATGGGAGCCGCCGAGCAAATTTGTCGCATACAAGCGGCAGGCATCTGCATGATCTGCGTTCATGTGCGTGATCGCGTCCGTTTCGGATTCGATAAGCGCGTTGGCGTCCGAGATGTCGACAAGCAGATCTTGCGGTCCGACATCGACGATGCGTCCAAAACCCGCGACCAAATGCGCGCGGGAAATCTCCATCCGATAAAAAGCGAAGTCGCCGAAGTTGGCAAACATCTCCGCTTCCGGATGACGGCGCAGGTAGGGCTGCGCGGCCGAGGAATCTGTCTTCGCACATTTGCCGGTCAGCATGACGCGTGCGCCTTCGAGCGGATCGCCCTCTTTCCGCTCATCAAGCATCAGCGAAACGCGTGGGTCGGCCAGGATATTCTTTGTGTGCAGCGCGAGGCTCGACAACAGAAAAACAGGCGCGCCGTTGACCGAGGTCGCGACATTCACCAATGAGCAATATGGATCCCCCGAGCCGGGGAACAACGTCGCAAGCGCTCCGGAGCGCGCCTCGCGCAGGAGCTTCTTGGCAGCGAGACGAGGGTCGAAAGCGCTGTCGGGCTTCATTGGAACGATCTTTCGGTAACGATCCAGCCCCCCAACAAATTTTACGAGCTTGGGGTTGAAATCGCTACTGAATCACATAGTTGTTGCAAAGAGGCCACATTTCAGACCCGGTTTATAGGGTTCAAAATGTGCGGGACGTGACGGAAGAGGGGCTTATGCCGACAATCGCTCTCGTCGACGACGACCGCAACATTCTGACTTCTGTGTCGATGGCGCTCGAAGCTGAGGGCTATCGCATCATGACATATACCGACGGCGCCTCGGCGCTGGACGGTTTCAAGACGTCACCGCCGGATCTTGCGATCCTGGATATCAAGATGCCGCGCATGGACGGCATGGAGACGTTGAGGCGTCTGCGACAGAAAACCGACGTTCCAGTCATCTTTCTCACGTCCAAGGACGAGGAGATCGACGAGTTGTTCGGCCTCAAGATGGGCGCCGATGACTTCATTCGCAAACCGTTTTCGCAGCGGCTGCTTGTCGAGCGCGTGAAGGCTGTGCTGCGTCGCTCGAGCCCGAAAGACGGCACACCTCCGAAGGAGGTCGATTCGGCAAAGGTGCTGGAGCGTGGCCAGCTGCGCATGGACCCCGAGCGACATACCTGCACGTGGAAGGGCGAGCCCGTCACTCTCACGGTCACCGAATTTCTAATCTTGCAGGCGCTTGCAACTCGTCCTGGCGTGGTCAAGAGCCGTAATGCGCTGATGGACGCCGCGTATGATGACCAGGTTTATGTCGACGATCGCACGATCGACAGTCACATCAAGCGGCTGCGCAAGAAATTCAAGGTTGTTGACGACGATTTTGAGATGATCGAGACGCTTTATGGCGTCGGTTATCGTTTTAAAGAATGACATATTGTTAACGTCGGGGCCGGCATGACGGCCTGACGGAGCGTCCCGGCTTGCGGTAAAATGCTCCCGGGCCAGATTTGCGCATTGGTCCGAAAAAGCGGATATCGGCTTTCGGAAGGGTCATGCGTTGCAATAAGGGCCCACGGTCAACCCGGCTGGATTGAACGACGTGCTCGATCGAACCTCGGAAATCGTTTCGCAGAACGCGGAGGCCGACCAGCCTGGCGCGGACGGTTCTCGTCCGGATGCGAGGCAAGGCGGGCCTGTGCGCCGCATGCTGCGCTCGGCCTGGCACTTCTTCGTGTCGCAAAGCCTGTCGAGCCTCACCAGACGCATCGTTTTTCTCAATCTCGCGGGCCTGGTCGCCCTGGTTACCGGCGTGCTTTACCTGTCGCAATTCCGCGCCGGGTTGATCGATGCGCGCGTGCAGAGCTTGCTCACGCAGAGCGAAATTATTGCCGGCGCAATCGCCGCGTCGGCTACGGTCGAAACGGACTCCATCACGATCGACCCGGAACGCCTTCTCGAGTTGCAGGCCGGCGAGAGCTACGGGCCGGCCGATGAATCCCTTTCCGGCATCGAATTCCCGATCAATCCGGAGCGTGTCGCGCCGGTGCTGCGGCGGCTCGTGTCGCCGACCAAAACTCGTGCGCGTATCTACGATCGCGACGGTGTCCTTATTCTCGACAGCCGAAATCTCTACGGCCGCGGCGACGTGTTGCGTTTCGACCTGCCGCCGCCGAGTGCCGACAAACCAGGTCTGATGGAGCGCGCATTCATTGCGCTGCGTCGCTGGTTCGGGCGCGGCGACCTTCCTCTCTATAATGAACTCGGTCCTGAGAACGGAAAGGGCTATCAGGAAGTCGCACAGGCGCTTAACGGCGCACACGCCAGCATGGTGAGGGTCAACGATCGGGGCGAGGTGATCGTTTCCGTCGCAGTGCCTGTGCAGCGCTTTCGCGCCGTGCGCGGCGCACTGATGTTGTCGACGCAAGGCGCCGACATCGACGACATGGTCGAGGCGGAGCGACTGGCAATCGTAAAAGTATTCTTGGTGGCGGCCGGGGTCATGGTTGTCCTTTCCATGCTGCTGGCGGGCACTAT
>DAISKM010000261.1:5248-5540 GCA_036820945.1 Pseudolabrys sp. | reverse complement strand
GTTCTATCTCGTCGTGCTCGTGTTGACCGGCGTTGCCTTCGTGCTGCTCCAGCGCGTCGTCGGCTCACCGTTCGGCCGCGTGCTGACGGCAATCCGCGAGAACCCCGAGCGCGCCGAGTTCGTCGGGATCAACGTGCGGCGCTACCAGCTCGCAGCATTCGTGATGGCGGGCGCCTTCGCGGGTTTCGCCGGCGCGCTGTTCGGCATCTTCAATCGCGGGGTCTTCCCGGACTTCGCCTACTGGGCCAAGTCGGCCGAAGTCCTCATCATGGTGATCCTTGGCGGCATGGGG
>DAISKM010000261.1:0-5238 GCA_036820945.1 Pseudolabrys sp. | reverse complement strand
AGTACGGGGACGGCGCGATGCTTGAGGTCTACAAGATCCGCAAGTCCTTCAACGGATTCACCGCGGTCGACGGCGTGAGCCTTGCGGTGCCGGCGCGCGGCATCACGGCGGTGATCGGACCGAACGGCGCGGGCAAGTCCACGCTGTTCAACCTAGTCACCGGCCACCTTCGCGCGGACGGCGGCGGCGTCGCATTGGAGGGCCGCGACATCACCACATCCGCCCCACACGCCATCTGCCGAATGGGCGTCGGCCGCTCGTTCCAGCACACGAATATCTTCCGCAAGCTCACCGTGTTCGAAAACGTGCAGGCGGCGCTGATCGCGCATGGCGGGCAGGCGCGCAACTTCTGGAGCCGGGCCGAGGGGCTCTATCGCGACGAGACGATGGCGCTTCTCTCCTCACTCGGCCTCACCGAACAGGCGAACGCAGTTGGCAGCGAACTATCCCACGGCGTGCAGAAGCAGCTTGAGCTTGGGATCGCGCTGGCGAGCGATCCGAAGCTCCTATTGCTCGACGAGCCGACGGCCGGCATGTCAGCGAGCGAGACGCGTGAGGCGATCCGGCTCCTCGAACGCGTGGTTGCGGAGCGCAAGCTCACGCTCCTGTTCACCGAGCACGACATGGACGTCGTGTTCTCGATCGCGCAGAAAATCGCGGTGCTGCATCAAGGCAAGCTGATCACGGAGGGAACGCCGGCGGAGGTCCGCGCGAACCCGGAAGTGCGGCGCGTTTATCTCGGGGGGCGACATTGAGCCTGCTCGAAGTCCACGACATCCACGCCGCCTACGGCTCGTCACGCGTGCTGTTTGGCATCTCGCTCACCGTTGCGCGCGGCGAGTGCGTCTGCCTGCTCGGACGCAACGGCGTCGGCAAGACCACGACCATGCGGACCATCATGGGACTGACGCCGCCCTCCTCCGGCCGCATTGTGTTCGACGGGACGGACATCACCAAGTTGCCGCCGCATCGCATTGCGCGCCTCGGCCTCGGCTTCGTACCAGAAAACCGCCGCATCTTCGCCGAACTGACCGTGTGGGAGAATCTCGACGTCGCGGCGCGCGCAGCCGGCCGTTCTGGCCACTGGACCGTCGAGGCGGTGTATGGCCTGTTTCCCAAGCTGAGCGAGCTTGCAAACCGGCAGGGCGGATTTCTCTCCGGCGGCGAGCAGCAGATGCTCACAATCGGCCGCACCCTAATGGGTAATCCGGTCCTGCTGCTGCTCGACGAGCCGTCTGAAGGCCTCGCGCCGCTGGTGGTCGAAAGCATGCTCGAGCAGGTAAGCCGCCTGAAGCGCGAGGGTCTCACCATCCTGCTCGCCGAACAAGGCGTCGACTTCTCGCTCGCGCTCGCCGATCGCGTCTACGTGCTGGAGAAAGGCGCGGTGCGCTTTGCGGGCGCAGCCGCCGAACTGCGCGACAACCCGCGCCTGCGCGATGAACTGCTCGCACTGTCTGCCGCATAACGAAGGAGGAAGCATATGCCATTCGTGAATATCCAAATCCTCGAAGGCCATCCACAAGAGCGCAAGGACGAGATGGCTCGCCGCGTGGTTGCGGCGGTGAGCGAGCTTGCACAATTGCCGCCCGAGGCCGTGTGGGTCGTGTTCGACGAGCTGCCGGCGACGGACTGGTATGTCGGCAACACGCGCGTCGACATCCTGAAGAAGCAGCAGGCCAAGACATGAATGACATTGGCCCAAAGGACGCGAACGTCGAGATCCGCGACCCGGCGTTCCACGGAGTCGTCGGCGATGCGACCCCAATCGAGCGAATCGCGACCGGCTTCCTGTTCACTGAGGGGCCGCTCTGGCATGCGCGGGAGAAGTATCTTCTGTTCAGCGACATGCCCGGCGACCACATGCGCAAATGGACCGCGCGCGGCGAGGTTGCGACGTTCCGCAAACCATGCGCGCAGTCGAACGGGCTCGCCTGGGACCGCCAGGGGCGTCTGCTTGTATGCGAGCACGCGACCAGCAAGGTCACCCGCACCGAGGCGGACGGCAGCAGCACCGTGATTGCGAGCCACTACGCTGGCAAGGAGCTGAACAGCCCCAACGATATCGTGGTGAAGTCGGACGGCGGCATCTATTTTTCGGACCCGACCTATGGCCGCAACGAGTATTACGGAAATCCGCGCCCGCTGCCCCGCGACTTTCGCGGCGTCTACCGGGCCGAGCCGAGCGCGGACAAGCTCACGCTACTCGCTGACGATTTCGGCCAGCCGAACGGGCTCTGCTTCTCGCGCGATGAGAGGCGGCTCTTCGTCAACGACACCGACCGCCAACACATCCGTGTCTTCGACGTGCGCCCCGACGGGACGCTCGCAAACAGCCGAGTCTGGGCGGAGACGAAGGGCGAAGGGGCTGGCGCGCCGGATGGAATGAAGATCGACAGCGCCGGCAACGTCTATTGCTGCGGTCCCGGCGGCATCCACGTGTTCTCGCCCAAGGCAATTTGCCTCGGGGTGATCCGCATGCCGGAATATACCGCGAACTTCTGCTTTGGCGACGACGACCTGTGCAGCCTGTACGTCACAGCCTCGACCTCGGTCTATCGCCTTCGGGTGAGGACGCCGGGCACGGCCCAATGGCCCTATGCAAGCGGATAAATTAGAGCTGATCGTAAATGCCCAATCGGCCTGTGCGCTAGGCATTAACGTGCCGCAGTCCCTACTGGTCGCAGCTGACAAAGTGATCGAATGAGATGTCCGCTTTTGGCCCAAAGCGGACATAATCTAGTGCCGCATATGTCCGCTTTTGGGGCTAAAGCGGACATTCATCCACTGTCATGTGTAAGAATTATTTTATCTTGGGTTGTGATTGAAGCTCCTGATTTAATGTGCGGCTAACGCGCACGCTATCCTGAAAAAATACCGTGGAGAACTTTTGCGCCACGCCGTGCTGTCAAGGTGCTGTCAAATGAAGTCAGCGAGAGCAATGCCGGAGCTAACCCGTTGAAATAATGGTGGGCGCTGTAGGGATTGAACCTACGACCTCTCCCGTGTGAAGGGAACGCTCTCCCGCTGAGCTAAGCGCCCATCCATTGGCGGACGGCGATATAAGGAACGCCTCGAAGGCGTGTCAAGGCAAAGCCCGACCGCCGCGTATCAATTGCGCGTTTTCGGGTCGTCGCCCTGGGGCAATCGCGAAGCCTGCGTCTGCAGTGCGCGAATGCGATCGGCGAGATTTCCGTTGTTCGGCGGCTCGGCAAGCTCGACATCGGCGCGGACCGGCGCGGGATTGCTGCCCAATCCGCGCGACGTTTCCGCCGCAAGCGGGGCATCGATCGTCGAATTTGGCCCTTCAAGAGCAGAAGCCAAGCGCGCCACTTCTGCTGCGACGTCGTTGATGCGTTCGCGCAGAAGCGCGTTTTCCACCCGCTCCGAGGCCCAGGCTTCTTCCGCCTCGCGTTTCATCGCGCCAAGGTCACGAGCATGCCGGTCGCGCTCCTCCTTGGCGTGAGCGAACGCTGCCTGCAATTGGGCATTCTCTGTCCTGAGGTTTTGCGTTGCCGAACTGGAACGGCCCTCGATCTCGACAATGGCTGTCCGCAGATCGCTTTCAACCCGCCGTGCCGTTTCGACTTCCTGACGCAACTGCTTGAGCTCGAACTCGCTTTGATTGAGCAGCCGGGATTGCTCGCCGAGGCGACTCTCGAGATCCTGCGCGCGTTGACCCAGAATTTCCGCCTCCTTGGTCTGTGCGACCAGTTGTTGTTCGAGCTGCGCCACCCGACGACCAAGATTCTCAACCCTGCCGCGCTCCTGAGTCAGCTCCTGTGTGGCGGCCCTTAGTTCGACACGCTCGGCATCCCGACGATCCTCGACGTTTTTCAGTTCGAAGCTGGCGCCGTCGAGCCGTTCCTTCAATGCATCGACTTGCGTCTTCAGGGCGATGATCTCGATTTTCTGGGAGTCGGCGAGCGTCGATCGCTCGTCCAGTTCGCTTATGAACTTGCTCAGGTCGGCTTCTTTGTCTGACAAGGCGCGTTGGGCATCGTGCATCGCGTTTGTCTTCACCCCGAACTCTTCCTCGGTTGCACGCAACTGGTCACGCAAATTCTTGTCGCGGGCTTCGAGTGCAAAAATGGTCGCTTGTTTTTCACCGAGTTCCGCCTTGAGACGGTTGATGGCGTCGCCCTTCTTGCCCAGTTCGGCGAGCTGGCTGGTGCTCTTGGTCTTGAGATGCTCGACGCTCATTTCAAGGCGCCGCGTAGACATCGCAAATTCGGCCCGCAACTGGTCTTTGTCCGCCTGGATTTCCGCCATCGATAATGGCGCGGCGGCTTCAAGCCGCCGCGTGGTGAGTCGAACGGCTCGGGTATGCACGAGCGGAAACACGCCTAGCCCTATAAGGGCTGCAAAGAGAAATCCGATCCCGAAATACATGATCGGTTCAATCATGGAACATGCGCCTCCGACTCCTGCATTTATTGGAAACCGAATCTGCCGCCGGCCCCGACGGACGCGGGACTACCCTAAAGGTGCCGTCGCTTCGCGGCTACAAAAAGTTACGACTTTGCCGCGAAATTTCGATCAGAACGGATTCCAGGTCGCTTGGGGCGTGAACTTCAGGTAGCCGATGTTTGCCCCAAGCCTCAAACCAACGCCCGAACGGATTGGCACAACGACGATGTTGCCGGAGGCAAGCGCGGTCATGCCAAATCCGCCAATGAAATAAGCTGAGCCGTCGATGCCGGCAAAGCGCTGATAGATCGCTTCGGTGGCCGGTAAATTGTAGACCAGCATCATCGTTCGGGCGCCTTCGCCTCCGGTGTCAAACCCGACGGAGGGGCCTTCCCAAAACACCCGCCGGTCGCCGGCATTCCGGGTGTAGAGCTTGCCGTCGCCATAGCGCAGCCCAAGGACGAAGGCGCCACTGCCTTCCTGCCCGAGAATGTAGCCATTCGGCTGTCCCCAGCGGCTGACCGCTGCTTCCACGATCTGTGCCAGCCCCCGGGATACCGTGCCGAAAAACCGGTGCCCCTCTCGGACGATATCGCCGGTTGAGAACGTACCGCCGCGCGGCGGGGGCGCTGGTGGCTGGTTCTGTGCCGCCGCGAAATCGCAGGCAAAGATGGCTAGGAATACCGTCAAGGCGGCAAGGCGCAATGTGGCGCGCATCTTCTGCTCCATTCAATTGTGAGGTCCCAAGCCCGGCTTAACCGGATGCTCACGCCAACCGCGCCAAAATGGCGACGAAGCCTATCGCCAGTAGTCCGATTGTAAATTTTTTAA
>DAISKM010000260.1:0-5543 GCA_036820945.1 Pseudolabrys sp. | reverse complement strand
TTTGCTGATGAACTCATAGATTGTGCGGGCACCAGCCTCGGCCTTTTGACCCAGCGCGACCATCACCTTGCCGCCGGTGACGCAGGCATCAGGCTGCCGCTCGCAGAAGCCACGCATATCGGAGACTGCGGCGCCTGCCAGTGTAACCGCCTCCGAGGCGTCGATCTGCGCATCCGGCGACGTCGATTTGGTGCCGCTCGGCAGCAGAATGCATACGACGGCAAGCCAAAATGCGATCCGCAAAAGGAAGAACATGACCCTACCCGTGGTCCCCGGCAACTTATCCGCGCCCCTTGAACTCAGCTTAGCAGACATCGCTGAAACTGTTGTTGGAAATGCGTACAAGTTTTAGCGCAAAATCGATGAAATTTTTCCTCAAATTGTAATATTCCCAATTGGACGACAAATAAAAATATGCGCAGTTCGCCAACATTGATGGTGGTCTGCGCGGTGCAAATATGGTTACCGCGGTGGTAATAAGTTGCGGCTTCGACCATTTCGCTGGCTCACGGCAACCGAAATTTCACCATGCGGCGTAAATGCCGGCGACATCAACTATGGACCTGTGCAGCAACTCGCAATTGGCCTTTCGGACAATCGGGTCTTAGCTTTCGTTTAAGCGCCTTTGACCTAAGGTTTGCGCGAACTAGGGGCGCGTCTGTTCTGCAAGACGTGAGACGGGACCGTGAGTTTTCTCACGCCGGTTTGGAATTGTGTCGAATTGGTGCACCCCTCGGCGCAAGGGGGATGCGCTGAACTCTTCCAGCTGGCGCGCATTCATCGCGGCCACGGCTGCTCGGTGATGTTGTCGCGCTCGCCAGCTTCCGGTTCAAATCGCTGTCTGCGGCGTGCGGAACGCTCAAGTCGGCGTCCCAGTTACTAATCGGGTCAAAAAAGTGCCTAGACGGTCGGTTCGCAGACAAGCAAATACGTTCGATGCCGCAAGCAGGGTCGCGGCTGCAATTGGTCGCCACCCGCGCGAATTTGTTGCTCTCGTCATGGCGACACTTGCCGCCTTTGCGATCATTGCCAATGCTCTGTTCCTGCAGAAGGGCCCGCACCCTGCGCCTATTTCCCCCACTCGGCCACTGCTGCAGCGCGAGGTCGCGCTTCCACCGCGCTTGCAGCCCGTTCAATCGCAGGCGGCGGTAGAGGCTGGCAATCAAGCCAAGCTCATCGCAAACATTCAACGCGAACTTTCGCGCAAGGGGTTCTACGACGGACCAGCCGACGGGATCTGGGGCGCGAAAACCGATGCCGCCGTGCGCGATTTTATCCAAGCCGCCGGACTGAAAATAAATGTCGAACCCACCGATGGCCTTCTGCGCACGATTGCCACCTCCAATGCTCGGGCTGCAAATACAGCGATGTCACCGAACGCAGCGCCCGACCCGATCGCGAAACTCATTGCGCCATCAAAGCGCGTGACGGCTGTACAACGGGCACTTTCTGATTTCGGTTATGGGCAGATAAAGCCGACCGGCATTTTTGATTCAGACACCCGGGCTGCAATCGAGAAATTTGAACGGGATCACCGGCTTCCGGTCACCGGGCAAATTTCCGATCGCGTGATACGCGAGCTTTCCGCCATGACAGGTCGTCCGCTGGAGTGAATAGCGACCCGACAATCAATCGTGTTACTTAAGCTGATGCGATTGAAGTCCGGCATTTGGGTCGCGGCTTATCTTCGTCGTTGTGCCGTCGAGGGGGTATTCGCGGCAGTGCGGCGGCGTGGAGCCGAGGAGGCCGGCGCAATATTTATCAAGATCAACCGGCTCGACGGAACCGGGGTCCTGTATGGACCTGCGCCTCAGTCTGAATTTGGAGAGGCAAGGCCCGCCGAGCGGATTTTCACGGCTGCCATTGGTCACGGGCAACCGACGATCGATGCCGAAATCGAGGCGCGTCTTGTGAAAGAGATTCGATTCGATCCGGATCTTTGGATTGTTGAAGTTGAAGATCGTTCGGGCCGAAGCTTTCTGGACAACGTCGTCAAGGATTCGATCTGACGTTCGTTGCTTTATAGCGCAGTCGAGGTTCCTCGCTCTTTGGGTGACCGCGATGTGAAGATGCTTTTGTTGAGGAGCGCGGGCCACTCCGTTCGTCGTTCCAGTAGACAGAGGCGTGGATCGAATGACGCCGCGTACTCGTTCGCCAGATGGCGAGCATGTATTCAGCTGACGCAGGGCTGATCTCATCAAACAAGCTTGATAGCTTGTAAACTTGGCGGGTCGATTGTCCGATGACAGGATTCAGACATAACAGAATGCGCTGGAGCGCGTCTGTCTTTAGTCCGATCGCCTTCGCCGCCACCACGACTGTCTCTCCGGAACGGTCGCGCGCGATTTTGTCGGCCAGTTCGCGGCTAATTCCGAGGGCACGTTCCAATACGCGGCTGAACTCGCCCGGGTCGCTCTTCAGGGCAGCACCTTCAAGTCGGCGGAGCAGTTCGCCAGCAACCGGGAAAGGGCGGCGAGCCGTGTTCGCGGATACGAACTCCAGATTGACAAGTATGAGTCGTCGCTCTTCTGGAGAAGCCGAAAAGAACAGATCGATCAAATCATCCTGGCCAGCTTGGCTGCCTGCTGCGACACGCGGGGAGATTGGGGTGTTCAACATACCAACGACGACATCGGGAGCGGCGGGATAGGCTGCCAAGGTGGCCGCCACGGTGGCCCGAGTTTGCGGATCCACTGCGTCGACAAGTCCCAGCGCCAGTTCGACGAATTGCGTTTCTTCCTCAGGGCTATGGACGGGTTTCTGTACGTAGAGGTCGGTCAGTACGCGCAGCAGGGTGGGACGGATGTCGACACCATCCCGGCACGCCAGATCAACTAGGCTGTCCAAGGGACTGGACAAGGAAGGCTTCACCATAACAACTAACGCCACGCCACTGCAGGATGGCCCAGATTAGTCGCGCGACGTTAGCGGAGCGTTAAGCAAACCAATACTTAACCTATTGATTCTGCTGACCCCGGTGCGCCGTGATGCGCCAGCCTCAAACCGCAAGCCTTTGATTTGACTGAAATCGGTACGCCCCCGCGCCAATGACCAATTAACCGAGAACTAAGCGGCCCCAAGCCGATCCTCCGGTCGATGGACAACGCGATCTTCCGTCCACAATTCCTCGAGTAAGTTATCGCTTCTTTTGTCCGCCATTTCTGAGAAATAGTGTCGTGCAATCGCCCAGTTCGCCGCGGTGTCCATGGCAACTGTCCTTTGGTTCGCCTGACGATGGGCTAGAAAAAACGACCTGCTTTCGGAGGCAAAGCGGACATGACTTTTTGCGGCGCATATGTCCCCTTATGACCCAAAGCGGACATCTGCGACAGTGGAGGAGAGTGTCCGATGCATCCTATCGCGTCAGCGCTTGATCAATGGAGGCGGGTAATAAGTGCCGTTCGCGACGCCTTCCGTCGGCCGGTAGAACCGGAACGTGAGGCGATACTTTGATCCTTTCGGCGTCGGCAGCCAGTTGCCGTCGGGCGCGTCAGCGGGCTTCTGATCAGCGAAGTAAAGCGTGAGCGAGCCGTCCGCGCCGTATTGCAGCTTCGACTGGTTGTTGAGCAGAAACCGGTTGAGCGGATTGGGCAGGACACGGAATCGGACGCCGTCCACGGCAATTACCGACCAGAAAAACGTTGCGTACTGCGCGGGCAACTGATCCTTGGGGAAGGTCAGCGTATAGACGTTGTCACCGCTGAGATCGGCCCCGACCTGATCGTGGTTTCCCCGATAGTAGAGCACCTCCGGCTTGATGTTGGCCCAGATGCCCCCGTTGTTGACCAACGTTCGCGTCACATAATCGAGGCCGTATTCCCCGACGACACCTGGACGAGCCCAGCCGTTCAGCGTCGTTCCGTGGCCGATGATGGCCCCGGCCTTGCCGATCGCGGCGAAGGCGCGGGTGCGGATCACCTGATCGACGCGGGCGCGCTCGGCGGGATCCTTCACGGCCTTGCCGACGGCGCGGGCTTTCTCCTGCAACGCTTCCAGCCCGACACTGAGGTCGGGCTCACCGTCGAGTGCAATCTCGGCGGCCTCGAAGGCTTCGACGCCCGGCAGCGCCTCCAGCTCGAAGATCGGCGTCTTGGGAATGTCCGGAAGCTTTGGTGTGCCCGTTGCCCGGAACTTGAATTGGTGTTGCAAGGCGATGGCGGCGTCCGGATCGGAGCCGAGCTCGACCCGGGCCAGCACGCGGGAATATTTCACCGGGAGATCAATGCGGGTTGTTCCCGCAGGAACCGCAACGTTCGCGCCCCTGAGGCACATTGCGAATTCCCCGAACGGCCGCTTCGGAAAGAGGCGCTCGTTGATGTTGGCAATCGTCTCGCCCCAGCCGTTGAGGAAGTGGACCGTGTAGTAGCGGCCCTCGATCTTCGGAACGCTGACGATGGTGCAACTGCTCTCGTCGACCGCGACCCACGCTTCGGAGTAGGCCACGTCAAGATTGGGATTGGGCCAATCGACAGCGCCGGGCCTGCGATGCACCAGCTCGTTCCACTTGAACCCTTCCTGGAAATCGAGCTGCTGCTGACGCGTCACCAGCAGGCGGCCAAGCAGGTAGATATACGCGTCGCTGACGTCCTGATCCGTCATGCGGGCGGGTTGCGCTTGCGCGATTGCCGCCGTTGACGCGACCATGAAGGCAATCGCGGCAAGCACCGTTCTTCTCACGGTGATCGTCCTAGTATTCATTTGACCCTCATTGGCTGCGCATCGGAATTGCAAGGTTACCAGAACGGGATTCTCCCCAGTCCAGTTGGACTGTGGTCCAATCCAGTGTCCCTCCAGAGCAGTGCTCGCAAAGTCACTCGCATGTGCGCTTCTGGTCCTTTAGCGGACACTCGACTGACACGCTTGAATGTCTTCTTTCGGGGACAAAGCTGACTGGCGCACGTGGCCGAATGCACGTCTTCCAGAACGCTGATAGCTTTGTCCTATGGGAAGAACCACACCACTTCGCCAAGAGCTAAAGCGCGCCTTCTTTCCGTATCTGGCAGGCCAGGGCTTCACGACAGATATGAGACACGCGCCGCAATTTTTTACTTTTCGCAAGATCGACGTTTTGGAGCTTCGAGTTTGCGACATCCAATGGGACAAGTACGGTGGGCCCCGCTTCGCGGTCAATTTTGGAAAGTGCGGTGCCGATGGAGCCGATTTTCGTGGTCAACATGTGCCGCCTTCCGACGTATTCCCTTCACACGCCTCTCAATGGGGGCGGCTGATTCCTGGACCTCACTGGACGACCCGCGGCTGGTTCCGTCAGGATCGGCCAATCCTTCAACGAGTCATTTCATGGTCACGTCTTCGCACTCCCGAGGATGTCGTCCAAGAGTTGATGGCACTGTTTCGCGAGGTTGAAGAATTTTGGGACACGGGGCGCGTAGGACAACATATCCGTCTGCTTCCGAACCTGTTTCAGTCAGGACAAGAATTGCAGGGCAATTAAGGTGGAACTGCCCACCTGGTTACCGCTTTTGGGGGCGCGCAGACGCTGAATGGAACAAAGCGACTAGTAGGAACCAATCGTGACATTAGGG
>DAISKM010000259.1:2595-5560 GCA_036820945.1 Pseudolabrys sp. | reverse complement strand
CTGCTGATCGTCGCGGCCGCAGACACGGAAGATGTTCCACATCTTCCGTTCGGTCACCGTTGGATTGGTGGAGGCCGGCGTAATCTGAAGGATGCCGTTTTCCTGGTAGACCTCCGACGAGGGGATCGTGACGCCGGAATTATAGTGACCGATGACGAATTTCACACCGTCGCCGGAAAACTTGTTGGCAACTGAAACACCCTGTTTGGGATCGGAGGCGTCGTCGCCGTATGACACGACGATTTTCTGGCCGAGAATGCCCCCGGCGGCATTGATGTCAGCGGCCGCCTGGTCGACGCCATTCTTCATTTGCGCACCGGTCGCGGCGCTCGGTCCCGTAATGGGCCCGCCGACACCGAATTTGGTCTGGGCCGAAGCCGTCTGGGCCGCCGCGATCGCAACACTCAGGGCCAGGCCGAACGTGGTGATTTTTTTCATCTCTCATTCCCCCTCGATAACTGGAACCGGCATTTTCGTCCGCCGCAATCCTATGTCAGGGCAATCGGCGGCGCCAGCGCATCAAGCCATCGGGTTCGTTAAGCCAGCGATATTGTGTGATCATCTGCCTGGCGCGGGCGGTCTTAAAACCCAGGTAACCGAAAACGATGCAGAACGTGCTGTCCACGAGGTAATAGTGGAACGATAGGAAGGTGCCGCCATACAGGCTGAAATGTATGAACCGAACCGCCCCGGCGAGGACGAAGCCGTATGCGACAACCTGCCACCATGGCCGCCAGGTTGCCGCAATGGCGCGGCCAGCGAGAATTGCTGCGCCACCACCGAGAATTATGGTGACCAGCACGAAGACGCCGAACGAGCCTTCCTCATAAAGAAACTCGGGGATCGAAAAGGAGGCCGCGAAAACGTTGGTCAATGCCGGCCCCCTTCGAGATACGCCGACTTGATCTCCGGGTGTTCCAGCAGTTCGCGGCCGGTTCCCGACAGGGTGATAAACCCGTTCACCATGACGTAGCCGCGGTGGGCGAGCTTGAGGGCATGGTAGGCATTCTGTTCAACCAAAAATACCGTGAGGCCGCCCTCGGCATTCAGCCGTTTTATGGCATCGAAGATTTGCCGCACGACCAGCGGCGCAAGGCCCAGCGATGGCTCGTCAAGGAGTAACAGGCGGGGCTGGGCCATGAGGGCGCGGGCGATCGCCAGCATTTGTTGCTCGCCGCCCGACAGCGTTCCACCGCGCTGACCGATCCGCTGCTGTAATCGGGGAAACAGCGTCAACACGTGATCGAGATCGCGTTTAAACTGCGAGGGGTCCGCAGTGCTGGCGCCCATCTGAAGATTTTCAAGCACAGTCATGCGCGAGAAAATGCGGCGACCTTCGGGAGCCTGCGCAAGCCTGAGGCGCGCAATTTCATGCGTCGGCAGTTGCGTGATGTCATAGCCGGCAAAATAGATCTTGCCTTCACGGGCTCGCGGATTGCCGCACACGGTCATCATGAGCGTGGATTTGCCCGCGCCGTTTGCGCCGATCAGCGTGACGATCTCTCCCTGGTTGACCTCGAGGTCGACGCCCTTGAGGGCCATCACCCGGCCATAAAAGGTTTTGACGCCGCGCACAGTCAAAAGTGGCGTGGTCATAGGCCCACCTCCGCCTCGACCTTGGCGACATCCTGGTCGGCAACGCCGAGATAGGCGGCGATGACTTTCGGATTGTCACGGATTGCGGCCGGTGCGCCGTCGGCGATCTTCACGCCGTAATCGAGCACGACGACATGATCCGAAATTTCCATCACCACTGACATGTCGTGCTCGATCAGCAGGATCGAAATGTTGTGCCGCTCGCGGATTGCGAGGAGAAGAGTGTTGAGTTCGGCGCTTTCGCGCGGATTGAGCCCGGCCGCGGGTTCATCCAGGCACAATAGAATTGGATCAGTGCACATAGCTCGCGCGATCTCGAGACGCCGCTGCGCGCCATAGGGCAAATCACCTGCGGCATCGTCCGCGCGCGTCAGAAGGCCGACTCTGTCGAGCCACTCGCGCGCCTTTTCGATCGCTGCGCGCTCGGCCTTGGCAAAAGAGGGGAAGCCAAGGACGCCGAGCAGCGTGTAGCCAGACGCGAGCATCAGAGGGTTGTGTTGCGCCACCAACAAATTCTCCAGAACAGTCATGCCCGGAAAAAGCCGAATGTTCTGAAACGTGCGCGCAATTCGTGCCTGCTGCGCGACGAGATAGTCTGGCATCCGTTCAAGCAAATACAGTCCGTTGCCTGCGCGTCTTGTGCTGCGCTCCCCGCTGTCGGTCAGTACTTCGAGCCAATCCCACGCAGCATTATCACCGTGACGGAGCGCAAGGCGGCCCTCGCTGGGCTTGTAAAAACCGGTAATGCAGTTGAACACCGTCGTCTTACCGGCACCATTCGGCCCGATCAACGCGGTGATGTCGCCTTGCCGCGCCGAAAACGAAAGGTCTTCCACTGCGACAAGCCCACCGAAGCGCATGGTGAGGCGTTCGACCTGCAGGAGAATATCGGCCCCGGTCGCCATCAGCCATGTCCCTCCTTGACCAGGTCCTTGCCGATTTTTTTGCGCTCTTTCAGGACAACCGACGGGTCACGTGTCGCGATAAGGCCGCGCGGCCGCCAGATCATGATGAGAACCATGGCGAAGCCGAACAACAGCATTCGGTATTGAGTGGGATCGAAGGTCGATCCAAACAGCAATTTCAGGAAATCAAGTTCGCGCATGATCTCGGTGCCGCCGATCATTGCGATGGCGGCTATGGCCACACCGATCTGGCTGCCCATTCCGCCGAGCACCACGATAGAAAGAATTGTTGCGGATTCGAGGAACGTGAAGGAGTCAGGGGAGATGAAGCCTTGCCGCGCCGCGAAAAACGAACCGGCGAAGCCTGCAAACATCGCGCCCATCGCAAAAGCGGTCAGCTTCGTATTGGTCGTGTTGATGCCGAGCGAACGACACGCAATTTCATCCTCGCGCAATGCTTCCCA